>RFZH01000172.1 GCA_009920815.1 Paracoccaceae bacterium | reverse complement strand
ATTGTAAAACCTGTGATATCAAAGACCCAAGCCAGAATATCACTTGGGTCACACCACAGGGCGGAGACGGTCCAAACTATCCCAATATGTAATTGTCCGTCGGACGTTACCAATTCATGGATTTGTATGCGGGGCAGAGATTATCTTATGCCCCGCATTGCTTTATGCGGCGCAAGTGATTAAGTCTTTTCAAAACACTTAGAACGAGAGGCCCCTAAGTGATCAGAAAAATCATATTGGCAGCAGTCGTCACATCAAGTCTTGGGCAGGTATCCTTTGCGAATGGCCATTCTGGTGCCTATTTAGCCGGGCGCCATGCGAGCCTGTCGAATGAATTTTCAAAGGCATCCGAGTATAACGCACGCGTATTGGGGTTCGATCAAGAAAACCAAATAGCGTTTGATAATCTAATGCTGTCCTACATCGCCTTGGGGCAGGTGCAACGTGCGGTGCCTGTGGCGCAATCCTTTTTGAACAAAGATAAAAACAGTCAGATCAGTGATTTGGTCGTGTTGACTGACCTCATTAAAAACAATGAATTCCAAGAAATTCTAAGTGCAATCGGCGACACGATTGATGTGAATTCGTTGGTCAACGGGCTTATCCAAGCTTGGGCAGAGGCAGGTGCCGGACGCATCGATGCTGCGGACGCGCGCTTTGATGAATTTTCAAATGACCAACGCTTGTCGGATTTCGCGCAATTTCATAAAGCGATGATGTTCACATCCATTGGACAAATGGATCGCGCCTTGCCGTTGTTAGAACAAGTTGATGTTCGATTTCGTGGTATTGGCCAGCGTGCATTTCTAACACGCTTGAAAATTCTTGTTAATCAAGGCGAACGTGAGGCAGCGTTAAAGGCCTTTGATAGCGTTTATGACGCTGTGGGTGATCCTGAATTGGCAACCCTGCGGTCACAGCTAGAAGCAGGCACATTGCCATCTGTAACGCTGCCGCAGTCCGTTTCGCAAGGAATGGCCGAGGTCTTTTTATCAATTGCGTCTTTTGTGATTTCAGACAGCGAACCTGTGTTTGCATTGCTTTATGCCCGTCTCGCGCAAGCGCTGTCGGACCAAGATGTTGAAACCATTTTGCTGTCCGCGCAGATGTTGGACGAACTGGGGCAATATGACATGGCCGTGCGCGAATATAGCAAAATCCCCGTTGATCATCCCAAATTTTACGCTGCTGAATTAGGGCGTTTCAATGTTATGGTGGCCATGGGAAACCAAGATGGCGGGATCGAAGTTTTGGAACAATTGGTGCGTTTGCGCCCCGATGTTCCGATTGGCTTTGCTGCTCTTGGTGACACGTTGCGTCGTGCGGATCGTCCAAATGAGGCCAAGGCCGCCTATGATATGGCGATTGATCTATACAAGGCAAAGAACGAAGAACCATGGCGGATGTATTATGCCCGCGGTATCGTACATTCAATGTTGGATGATTGGCCAAATACCGAGGCTGATTTTCGGCAGGCTTTGACGCTAAACCCCGATCAGCCGCAGGTCTTGAATTATCTTGGCTATTCGATGGTTGAAAAAAAGATCAATCTGGATGAGGCGTTGGCCATGATCCAGACCGCGGTCGATCAAAGCCCCGATAGCGGCTATATTATTGATAGTTTGGGCTGGGCCAAGTTTCGCCTTGGCCGTTTCGAAGAGGCGCTCCCCCATCTGGAACGCGCCGCTGAATTGATGCCCGTCGATCCAATTGTAAACGATCATTTGGGCGATGCCTATTGGGCTGTGGGCCGCAAGCTTGAGGCAGCATTTCAATGGCGGCGCGCACTGTCTTTTGACCCAGAAGAGAAAGAGATTGATCGTATCCGTCGCAAGCTTGAGGTTGGCTTAGATCAGGTCTTGATCGAAGAGGGTGAACCGCCAACCACGCAAACCGTACAAAATGATTAGGATTTTTGCGCCCGCAAAGGTGAATTTGGCGTTGCATGTCACGGGTCAGCGGCAGGACGGCTATCACATGCTTGATTCAATCGTGGTCTTGTTGGATTGCGGGGATGTTGTATCAGTCTCTGCCGCCGATGTTTGGTCATTGACGGCGGATGGTCCTTTTGGCGCGGACGTGCCTTTGGATGACCGCAATTTGATTAGCAAGGCCGCCCGTTGGTTAGAAGGGTACGTTGGCCGGTCCTTGCCAGCACAGGTTCATTTGACGAAAAACCTGCCTGCCTCGTCTGGCATTGGTGGCGGATCAAGTGACGCGGCCGCAGTGATCAAAGGGCTGTGTCAGCTTTATAATATAGACCAGCCTGCAGATCACGACTTGGTTTGTTTGGGCGCGGATTTGCCTGTATGTATGGGGCAGGGCGTCATGCGCATGCGCGGCATTGGCGAACACGTTGAACAGCTAGAGACGGCAGCATCGTTTTCGGTGTTGTTGGTCAATCCAAAGATCGAAGTTTCGACGCCCGCTGTTTTCAAGCGACTGTCGCGCAAAGATAATAGCGAGATCACAGAACAGAATTCAGATTTTGTCACCTGGCTTGCGGTGCTGCGAAACGATCTTCAATCACCTGCCATAGAACTTGCGCCCGGGATCCAGGATGTTTTGAACGCGTTAGAAAAAACAAGCGGCCTGCGTTTCGCGCGGATGTCAGGGTCTGGGGCAACGTGTTTCGGGCTTTACCCCGACGCGGGGGATTGCGCAGATGCCGCCCAACAGATCGCACAAAATCATCCCACATGGTGGGTGTCCAAAGGTCGGCCAATCCTGTCCAAGATTTAGCGCAGCGGTTCACACCACCCGTTCAACAACATATTTTGCCAGACCTGACAACAATTCGTTAATTTCATTGTTCGGCAGCTGTGTCAGTGCATCTTGTGCGCGCTGTGCCCAAGCCACTGCATCTGCACGCGTCGCCTCGATTGCGCCATGCTTGTGCATCAGGTCAATCGCATGTGCGAGATCACCATCCACTTGGTCGCCTTTTTCGATCGTGCGTTTCCAGAATACCATTTCATGGTCATCTGCTGCGGCAATCGCCTTGATTAATGGCAGGGTCAGCTTGCGTTCCCGAAAATCGTCACCAACGTTTTTACCCGTCGATTTTGCATCACCCACCACGTCGAGCAGATCGTCAACGATTTGAAACGCCACCCCCAGCGCATCGCCGTAATCATATAGCGCTTGGCATTGCTGCGCAGAGGCGTTCGAAATCACACCCCCCACTTGGGTCGCTGCGGAAAACAGGGCGGCTGTTTTGCCGCGCACCACTTGCAAATAAATGTCTTCTGTTGTTGTGACGTCTTGCGCTGCCGTCAGCTGCAGCACCTCGCCCTCGGCAATCGTCGCAGAGGCGTTCGCCAGAATGTCGAGGACCTGCAAAGATCCGGTTTCGACCATCAACTGGAATGATCGTGAAAATAGATAATCCCCCACCAATACCGACGATTTATTGTCCCACAATAAATTTGCAGTCGGACGACCACGGCGTTTTTCGCTTTCATCGACCACATCGTCATGCAGCAGGGTCGCGGTGTGAATGAATTCTACTGTTGCTGCCAAATGCACATGAAAGGGGCCGGCATAATCAAATAATTTGGCGCTGGCCAAGGTCAATAAAGGGCGCAATCGCTTGCCGCCTGCATTGACCAGATGTGCGGTGACCTCGGGGATACGGGGCGCGTGTTTCGATGCCATGCGCGTTTGGATAAGTGTATTCACCGCATCCATTTCTGACGCCAAGATCTGTGCCAGTTTTTCATGTGGTTTATCGACTGAACGATCCAACGCCATCAACTCCTCCTTGGCTATCGACAAAACGTTTGCCTGCGCCTACATCTAAACCATGAAACAACTTCTGCGCACAACCGATATCGTTATGATTTCGCACATTCGTTCCCTCTTGGACGCCGAAGGTATAGCGACCTTTGAGCTGGACGTAAATATGAGCGTTCTTGAAGGATCTGTGGGTATTTTCCCGCGACGCATCATGGTCGCAGACCAAGAATACGACGATGCTGTTTTGGCGTTGACCCAGGCGGGCTTGGGGCGGGAACTATCGGAATGATGGACGTGACCCGTGACCAATTTCTGGGGGGGCAACTTTTGATCTGTCAGCCGCGTGATGGCTATCGCGCTGGTGTTGATCCTGTCCTGTTGGCGGCAAGTGTTCCTGCAAAAGCCGGCCAATCCGTATTAGAACTGGGGTGTGGCGTTGGCGTTGGCGTGCTTGCATTGGGGCGTCGCGTTGCGGGGTTAGACCTGACCGGGTTGGAAATTCAACCCGATTACGCTGAGATGGCGCGCGAAAACGCTGCGTATAACGGCCTAAGCTTGACCGTGGTCACCGGCGATCTTGAACATATGCCGACGCCGCTGCGTTCTAAGAGCTTTGATCATGTGATAGCGAATCCGCCTTATTTTGATCGTCAGAAATCCACCCCAGCGCGTGATAACGGTCGTGAACGTGCGATGGGCGAACAAACAGAGTTAGGCCATTGGGTTGGACAAGCAGCCAAGCGTCTGGCCCCCAAAGGTCACGCACATTTTATATTTCGATCAGAAAGGTTGATTGATTTGTTGGCTGCAATTCCGCCAACCTGTGGCAGCGTTGTTATTACGCCGATTGTCCCGCGGATGGGCAAAGACGCAACTTTGGTGATCGTGCATTTCCGCAAATCTGGCCGCGCTGCACCACGTATCGAATCGCCTCTGATCATGCATAAGGGCGAAGTTCATGTTTCAGATGCAAAAGATTACACGGAATGCATTGAAAATGTGCTGCGGCAGGGTCATGCGCTAACTAATTGGTATCGGTAAATCTTGTTTCAAGCGCTTGGCAATATTCCGCGTAAGAATGATAATTTTATATAAATGCTGCGTGACAGATTTAAAAAAATATGATGCACTAAATTTATACAACATTAGGAGGTATAGAATGAGCGTTATTACTCATGTTCACGAACTTCAAAAGAAACATGAAGCCCTCTCGTCAAAGATTGAAGAAGCGCAACGATCGCCAAGCACTGATGACTTGTATATCTCAGACCTCAAAAAGCAAAAACTACGACTTAAAGAAAAGATTACCCAATTAAGTTCATAAATCACGTTGGCCCCGCAAGGGGCCATTTTCATATCACA
>RFZH01000171.1 GCA_009920815.1 Paracoccaceae bacterium | reverse complement strand
GATCTGATTGACGGCTTAGAATGTTGTCTGTCAACGGATGACGACGGCATGCGCCCGATTGATGGCGCACTGACTGTCTCGTCCATGAAAAAACTTGTGGAACGGCAGTATGGTTGGGCATTGAAATATGATTTCAACGACACCAATGAAAAAGCATTGTTTTGGTACGTTTCTGAAGAAAAACTGGAACCTCGTTTGGGTCGTCGTGACACAGACGAGGGTGCGGATTATGAACAGCCGCTAGGTATTGCCGCGCTTGTTCAAGGGCTTTGGTTGGATCTCGATCGCTATGATCAAGCCAAAACGCTTGCAGATTTTTTGCATGATATGCCCAACCACCGTCTTATGGTTCGCCGCGCTCAGGCAGCGCCCTCGCGCCCGTATGGTGAGGTTCATGACAACTTGATCGCATCTAATACGCTGCCAATTGACCTTATGCGTTGTAAGTTAGCGTTCTTTGGCGCGTCGCGCTTTGATCCGCGGTCTGACAAATGGGTGAGGATCAGCCTTTTCCAGGATCTGCCCTATCCGCTTGAACTTTGTGATGCATAATTCTGTGCAATCACTTGTTCCTTGATGCGACACGGGCCATATATCAATAAAGTATAAGGAGCAGCCAATGGATAAAAGTGATTTTCCTGGGTGGCATGGAACCACAATTATTGGTGTCAAAAAGGACGGCAAAGTCGTCATTGCTGGCGATGGTCAGGTCAGTCTGGGCCAAACGGTGATCAAAGGCAGTGCACGCAAGGTGCGTCGTTTGTCACCCGGTGGCTATAATGTAATCGCGGGCTTTGCCGGATCTACGGCCGATGCATTCACTCTTTTGGAACGGTTAGAAGTGAAATTAGAGGCCTCGCCCGGTCAATTGCCCCGCGCCGCCGTCGAATTGGCAAAAGATTGGCGCACTGACAAATACCTTCAAAAGCTTGAGGCGATGTTAATCGTCACCGATGGCGATAACCTATTGGTTATCACGGGCGCGGGCGATGTGCTTGAACCTGAACATAACGTCGCTGCAATTGGATCGGGCGGTAATTTCGCGCTTGCTGCGGCGCGGGCGATGATGGACACCGATCTCGATGCAGAAACAGTGGCGCGTAAAGCAATGGCGATTGCCGCCGATATCTGCGTGTACACCAACGGCAATTTAACAGTCGAAAGCCTATAAAGTGGCCCAATTCGAAACCGACGATATCCGATCCGCCGTCCAAGCGGGCATTGTGACGGAATCTCAAGCGGCGTCTTTGATTGCGCACGCCCAGTCGCGACATGGGTATCTTGATGGTATGACTCGGGACGAAGAGCCGTTTGAATTTTTCAAAGGCTTTGCCGAAATCTTTGTGACCGTTGGCCTGGGCCTTTTGTTTTCTGGGTTATTTGGCGTTCTATGGCTGTTTGGCTCGCTTTTTGTGGCCTCAGTCGGTTTGGCCATCCTATCCATTGCGACGGCACGCTATTACACATTAAACCGTCGTATGACATTGCCAAGCATTGCTTTGGCGATCTCAACAGTGGCGGCCGTGACGTTAAGTGTCTCCCAGATCATCGACAATGATTTTGTTATCACCAGCCGTACAATTGCGACCACTTTTGCCGCGGGGGCTGTGGCAAGTGTGGCCTATTTCATTGTCTTTCGTTTGCCTTTTGCCATGTTTTTGTTTGGCGTGAACCTGTTGTTTCTGATCTATGCCTTTGCTGCTGATCCCATTGATGTGGTGCGCGCGTCGGGCGGGGCATTTGACCGGTTGTTTGACTTGCGCAATGGATCGTTGGCATTTGGATCGCTTGTGTATGGGTTTGCCATGATGGCGCTGGGGCTTTGGTTCGATATGAAAGACCCGCATCGGATCAGCCGCTATTCTGTGACGGGATTTTGGCTTCATGTATTGGCGGCACCCGCTTTGGTCAACACCGCCGCGATGACCCTGTTCAATATGGGCGGCACCCAAGGATATTTGGCAACTGCAGGCTTGCTTTGTGTTGTGACACTTTTTGCGATCGTGATTGATCGGCGATCGTTCCTGACGGCCGGATTGGCTTATTTCATTGCGGTGATGGCATGGGTGACAACGGAATCCTTGGGCGATGCCAAAGGCAGCTTTGTCGTCATCTTTATCATCGGTGCCTTTTTCACCGCGATTGGCACGTGGTGGGTCCAGATCCGCGCCCGCATTATGACCGCCTTGCCAGATTTTCCGGGCAAAGCGAAACTTCCCCCCTATCAACGTTCCGAGGTTTAAATGACCGATCTTACCCCCCGCGAAATCGTCTCCGAATTGGACCGCTTTATCATCGGACAAAAGGACGCCAAACGTGCCGTTGCGGTTGCGCTGCGGTCGCGCTGGCGGCGCAAACAGCTGTCTGATGATCTGCGCGACGAAGTCTATCCCAAAAACATCCTCATGATTGGGCCAACTGGCGTGGGCAAAACCGAAATCAGCCGCCGTTTGGCAAAATTGGCCAAGGCCCCTTTCATAAAGGTCGAAGCAACAAAGTTTACAGAAGTTGGCTATGTCGGGCGCGACGTTGAACAAATCATACGTGATCTGGTTGATAGCGCGATCGCAATGACGCGGGCGAACATGCGCGAAGAGGTCCGCGCAAATGCGATACAAGCCGCCGAAGACCGCGTTTTGGATGCCATCGCTGGTCCTGATGCGCGCGACGCCACGCGTGACATGTTCCGCAAAAAACTGCGTTCGGGTGAATTGGATGATACAGTGATCGAACTGGACATCTCGGATACCTCAAACCCAATGTCGATGTTTGATATTCCGGGTCAACCAGGGTCGCAAATGGGCATGATGAACCTTGGCGATATCTTTGGCAAGGCGATGGGCGGGCGTAAAACCCGCCGCAAAATGACCGTTGCCGAAAGCCATGACATCTTGGTCGGTGAAGAGGCCGATAAATTGCTAGACGATGAAACTGTTACCCGCGCCGCTTTGGAAGCTGTTCAGGAAAACGGCATCGTATTTCTGGATGAAATCGACAAAGTCTGTGCACGCGCCGATGCCCGTGGCGCCGATGTCAGCCGCGAAGGTGTTCAGCGAGATCTGTTACCCTTGATCGAAGGAACGACCGTGTCCACCAAACACGGGCCCATCAATACAGATCATATTCTGTTCATCGCGTCTGGCGCGTTCCATGTTGCCAAACCGTCCGATTTGTTGCCCGAACTTCAAGGTCGTTTGCCAATCCGCGTTGAATTGCAGCCCCTGACCGAAGATGATTTTGTTCGTATATTGACCGAAACGGACAATGCGTTGACGCGACAATACATTGCCTTGATGCAGACCGAAGGGGTTGCTGTGTCCTTCACAACCGACGGCATTGCCGAAATCGCGAAAATCGCGGCCGAGGTAAACCGCAGCATTGAAAATATTGGTGCGCGGCGTTTGTACACCGTGATTGAGCGCGTGTTCGAAGAGCTATCCTTTGTCGCGCCAGATCGTTCTGGTGATAGCATCGAAATCAATGCTGATTTTGTAAAAACCCACTTGGGTGATCTGGCAACCAGCGCGGATCTAAGCCGTTACGTATTGTGATCTGGGGATCGGGTTGCGCGTTACGCGCGACCCAACCCAACGATTTTATCCCATAGCGCCTCTGGCACATTGACGCTGTCGGCTGCAGCGCGGTTTTGACCGGGCAGGCGGGCGCCATCATCCTCCATCACCGCGCTGGCCAGACGCTCAAACCGTTCTGCGAAGGCGTCGCCAAAGGTTGTGGGGTCAATGATCAAATACATCTGACCCAATCGATGTGGCGGCCCATCTGCCAATTTTAGACCAGATACATCTAGTGAATTGACAGATCCCGTCATTGCCGACGCCATCAATTCGACCAACACGCCAAGGCCCCACCCTTTGTAGCCACCCGCACTACACAATGATCCACGCAAAGCGGCCTCTGGGTCGGTGGTGGGATGGCCATTTTCATCGACAGCCCATCCCAACGGAATGGGTTCATGCGCATATTTTGCCATCATAATTTTTCCCAATGCGACCGCCGAGGTCGAAAAATCAAAATGCATGGCCATGCCACCCGATCCATTAGGCACGGAACACGCCATTGGATTTGTTCCAATGACGCGACTTTTGCCACCTGGTGCGGCAACGACAGGGGATGCGTTGGTAAACCCAATTCCGATCATGCCGCGCTTGGCGATTTGTTCGGTGAAATACCCCAAGGACGTACATGTATGGCTGTTTTTAATGGCATACATTGCAATCCCTGTATCGCGCGCAACCTCAAGCGCAAGATCCAGACCTGTGGCAAAGGCAGGCTGGGCAAAGCCACATTTCGCATCTGATAAAACCGCCGCTGTTTTTGGGCGCGTAATTTCAGACGTAACCGTGCCATCCACACGACCTGACGCCAATTGAATGCAATAGCTTTCGACATATTGCAGGCCACAAATCACATTTCCATGCATTTCCGAATGCGCCGTAGCGTGGGCCACGTGTTCGGCCTGCATTTGCGCGGCACCATGCGCCATCAACGCGGTCTTGGTTGCTTCAAAAATGTCAGAATATGATTTGTTAGACACTGTTTTATCCTTCGCCATAGGGGATCCATACCACCTTTGTTTCAGTGGCGTGCCGCAAAAATTCGCGTGGATTTACGTCAGAGATGCGGCCGTTATTGACCCATGTTCGTTTTAGGTTTGACACGCTGCCCGCTTCGATTGTTTTGCTGATGTCTGCGTTCGACAGGCTCCAGACTGCGTCGATGTCCATATGCGATGCCAGTGTTGGCGCCAAATCGGCGTGATCGCCCGTGAGAATGTTCACAACGCCCGCAGGTACGTCAGACGTATCAAGGATTTGATAAAGGTCCGTCGCGATCAATGGCGCGGTTTCTGGCGCGACGATGATCATACGGTTCCCCATTGATAGTCCCGCTGCAATTGGCGTGATGAGATCAACCAAAGGCGCGGCTTCCCCACAAAATGCACCAATTACGCCGACGGGTTCATTGATCGACAGGGTTGCGCCGCGCATTGGTGTATTACAAACGCCACCGTCGTTTTTATCTGCCCACGCCGCAAAGGTGAACAAAGTGTCCAATGCCTTTTCAACCTGGTCTTTTCCGGTTTTCGTACCTGAATAGGTGTCTAGGTTA
>RFZH01000018.1 GCA_009920815.1 Paracoccaceae bacterium | reverse complement strand
GCGGCAACGTATAATAACACGACGCCATACGCGATGATCTCGTTACGCGCCGGTTCATTTTGCGCCAAAAATAGACCGATCAATTCAGCGCCAAAAACAACGAATAATGTGCTGGTCATCAGCGACCAAGCCACGCCAATGGTTCCCGCCGCGATAGATCGGTCGCGCATGTCCGCTTTTGATTTGCGACCATAGGCGTTTCCAACACGGATTGTTGCTGCCTGCGATATCCCCAGATGCGCCATAAATGTGACCGACGCGATTTGAAGCGCAATCCCATGTGCCGCCAATGCGACAACGCCCAACCACCCCATCATGAATGTGGCCCCCGCAAAGGACCCTGCTTCGGCAAACATGGCGCCACCAATCGGCATCCCAAGGCGAAACACCTGCCAAAATGCCCCCCAATTGGGCCGATAGAACCGCGCAAACAATTCATGTTCGGGCAGCTTGCGCATCGCGTAAAATGATATGATGATTGCCTGAAAGAAATTGATAACAACCGATGACAACGCCGCCCCGCGCACCCCCATTTCAGGGAAACCGTAGTGACCAAAAATCAAAAGATAGTTCGTCAACGCATTCAAAACGGCTGCGGACACCATCATCAGGGTTGCAAATTTAATCAGCTCCATCCCCGATAAATAACTGCGTAAAACGTTGGCCCACAAAATGGGAATGATGGCTGGCCCTGCAATTGTTAAATATTGCTGCGCAATATGCGCAATGTGAGGGTCTTGACCTATCAGGATAAACAGATCCTCGGCATTCATGAATATCGGCAGCGTACACGCTCCAAAAATCACCGACAGCCACAGTGTCATTCGCGTCGTTTGACGCACTTGGCGCGTGTCATCCACCGCAAAGGCACTGGCCACCAATGGCACCAAAGCCGTTGGTAAGCCCACACCAAACAAAAGGATATTCACGAAAAGCGTAGAGGCCAAGGTCAGCGCGGCCAATTCTTCGACAGAATGCCAGCCAACCATAATTGTATCTGTAATACCAACCGCCATCATCGCTAGGTTGCCCCCGATGATCGGCAGGGCAAGTACAATGATGCGACGCAATTCATCGCGTAATTTTTGAGGGATGGCCATTGTCAGTCTCAGAATTAGATCGGGACACTTAATCCCAATTCCTGGTCACGGGCAAGAGTCGAGTTCGGATATTTGGGGTCGTCTAATCTGTAAGGGAGTGGGGGGATGCATTATCTGCTAGACGACCCCGTGCCAAGCCACGCGGAGGCTTGGAGTAACGCTGGCATCAGGTGGGGTTGGAGCGATAAGCCAGCGTATTCGAATTTCTTAAGGAAAGCTTTTTAATTCACTTTGCTTTAACATGTTAACAATGTGCAGAATTCTGCGCAGGGTCGCAATGCCCTTTCACAGGGGACCTTGTCGATACATGTCAAAAAATTGAAAGAATTAATTTTTATATATACTTATCATATACTTAACCAAAAAAATTATTGAAAAACTCATCCATCCAAATTATCACTTTGAATTTTTCAAAATCGGTGTCGGGCGCACAACAGCCATGAGTTTAACAGAATGTGTGCCGCAAAAACATTTACGATACGTCAACTTGGCAAATTAACAAATTTGTTAACGTTGGCCACCTTCGCTTGGCAAGGCGGCGAATCGGCTGTGACGTGAATAATACCGTTTCACCACTTCCCCTTTTGAACTGATACTGCCATAATGCCAAAAATCGAATAGAGCAGATCGAATGAACGACTTACTTTCCCAGGCAAGTACCGACGACTATAGCGCGTCTTCTATCGAAGTACTTGAAGGCCTAGAGCCTGTTCGCAAACGGCCGGGCATGTATATTGGCGGCACAGATGAACGCGCCTTGCACCACATGGTGGCCGAAATTCTGGACAACTCGATGGACGAAGCAGTCGCAGGGCACGCCAACCGGATCGAAGTCGAGTTGAACGAAGATTATTCCTTAACCGTGCGCGACAATGGTCGCGGCATTCCGATCGATCCACATCCCAAATTCCCTGATAAATCCGCGCTTGAGGTCATTCTTTGCACCCTTCACGCAGGCGGAAAATTTAGCGGTAAAGCCTATGAAACGTCAGGGGGCCTGCATGGTGTCGGCGCCTCGGTGGTCAACGCGCTTTCCGACAGCATGGTCGTTCAAGTCGCGCGCAACAAAGAATTGTTTGAACAACGGTTTTCGCGCGGCATTCCTTTGGGACCCGTCGCAAAGATTGGCGCAGCCCCCAATCGCCGCGGCACCACAGTCACGTTCCACGCAGACCCCGAGATATTTGGCAACCACCGGTTCAAACCGGCGCGCCTGTTCAAATCAATTCGATCCAAAGCATATTTGTTCAGCGGCGTAGAAATCCGTTGGAAATCTGCGATCAACGATGGCGAAACGCCGACCGAGGCAACGTTCCATTTCCCCGGCGGTTTATCAGATTACCTGAATGAGACGTTGCAAAAGGCATCGACCTATGCGGATCGTCCTTTTGCAGGAACCGTGGAATTCCAAGAACGCTTTAATGTTCCGGGCAAGGTCGAATGGGCCATAAACTGGACCCCGTCGCGCGATGGGTTCATTCAGTCCTATTGTAACACGGTTCCCACGCCTGAGGGCGGCACACACGAAGCGGGGTTTTGGGCCGCTGTCCTAAAAGGCATTCGCGCTTATGGTGAGCGGGTCAATAACCGAAAAGCCAAAGACATCACACGCGAAGACCTATTGACAGGCGGCTGTGCCTTGGTCAGCTGTTTTATCCGCGAACCCGAATTTGTCGGCCAAACCAAAGATCGCTTGGCCACTGTCGAAGCATCGCGTTTGGTTGAAAACTCGGTCCGTGACCATTTCGATAACTGGCTTGCCTCTGATACAAAATCTGCAGGCGCGATTTTGGATTTCCTTGTTCTTCGCGCAGAAGAACGGATGCGCCGGCGCCAAGAAAAAGAAACCCAACGTAAATCTGCGACCAAAAAACTGCGTTTGCCGGGTAAACTCACAGACTGTACCGCCAAATCGCGTGAAGGTACCGAATTGTTCATCGTCGAAGGCGACAGCGCGGGCGGATCAGCCAAAGGCGCGCGCAACCGCGAAAATCAAGCGTTGTTGCCATTAAAAGGCAAAATTTTGAACGTCCTTGGGGCTGCGTCGAATAAATTAGGATCAAACACAGAAATTAGCGATCTGTGCGAAGCGCTGGGTGTGTCCATGGGCACCAAATTCAACGTCGATGATTTGCGTTATGACAAAATCATCATCATGACGGATGCTGACGTTGATGGCGCTCATATCGCGTCCTTGTTGATGACATTCTTTTTTACGCAAATGCGCCCATTGATCGACCAAGGGCACCTGTATTTAGCGTGTCCGCCGCTATATCGTCTGACCCAAGGCGCCAAGCGGCTATATGTGTCGAATGACGCCGAAAAAGAGATTTACATGGAAAAAGGTTTGGGCGGCAAAGGCAAGATTGATGTCCAGCGGTTCAAAGGTCTGGGTGAAATGGACGCCAAGGACCTAAAGGAAACCACGATGGATCCCAAAACGCGGAAATTAATCCGCGTGACAATCGACGAAGATGAACCCGGCGAAACATCTGATTTGGTCGAGCGGTTGATGGGTAAAAAACCGGAATTGCGGTTCCAGTATATCCAAGAGAATGCCCGTTTTGTCGAAGAATTAGACCTATAAACCAATGAGGCCCGCGATGAACAGCTATGCCATCACAATGTTATTCGCGGGACTGGGCATACCGATCCTTGCGGCGTTGAACGCGGCTTTGGGGAGATTTATCGGGTCACCCATCGTTGCGGGTGCAATTCTATTTAGCGTGGCGTTTAGCGCCTGTTTGATCTTGGCGTTGCTCACAGGTCCAAGCGCGATCAAAACAGCACTTGATGCGCCAAAGCATTTATTCCTCGCCGGTTTTTTGGTTGCCTTTTATGTCTTGTCCATCACATTTATCGCGCCCAAATTTGGGCTTGGTAATGCAGTGTTCTTTGTCCTTTTAGGACAATTGATCAGCGCAGCAGCGATTGATCATTTTGGATTATTTGGCGCAAATGTAACGCCTTTGAATATGATGCGCGCAACGGGCATCAGTGTCATGGCGCTCGGTGTGTGGATCACACAGCGCGCGCTTTAGCGTCAATTAATGCCGTAACGATATCGTGGTAGCTGGCGCGATTTTCGAAGCCACTATGGACAATCTGTGCATTATATTCATCGCGCACCCATTCACGCAGCGCCACGATACCTTGGGATTGTCTTGCGCCAAAAATATTCAACGTATAATCCAAAACGCCTGTATCCGTGAAATCTAGATGGGCATAACGCAATCCCATCTGCGCTAACGCCTCGGGCACAGAGGCATCACATTTATCCAACAAATAAAGTGCCGAAACAAAACCAGCGCGATCCGCACCCGATTTGCAATGCAACAAAAATGGCTTGTCAATGCGATCAAAGAGATCAAACAAATCAATCAGCGATTGGCGAGACGGGGCGTGGCGCGCGCCAAATTTGATTGAATATAGCGTAAGGCCCAGCGCGGCGCATGCCTCTTGTTCGAACAAAAAATGCGACAGCTTCTCTTCGCCACGCAGGTTAAGAATGTTGGTGATCCCACGTCGCTTATAGCGTGCCAATCGCCCTGCTGTCGGTTGGTTCGAACGAAAGACGCCGTCGGTGACTTTGTAAAAATTTGTCCACAGGACGCGTAAATAAGCCACATCAAATACTTGAAAATGAACATGCGCGATAAACCGTTGGGCCGGGGTGGAAATATCCGTTCCAAAAGAATGGCGCGCCTTGCGTTCCCAAGATTTAACGGTTTTGCGAATGCTATCGAACATTCTTGCTCCCATGGTTTTGGGCTGTGTACTGCGCATTCGCCTTTCCCGCAAGCCAAGTGATATTGACGCCACGGCATTATTGCCTATCAATGCGGCAAACAACCTAATGGATTGATCATGTCCTTAAACACCGGCGTAAATTATTTGGCCATTCCTGGCCCTTCTGTCATTCCTGACGCGGTGCTGCGTGCGATGCATCGCGCATCCCCCAATATTTACGAAGGGGAATTGGTTGATCTGACGTATAACCTGATCCCTAGATTAAAAAATGTCGCACGCACCAGCGGGCATGTGGCAATTTATATATGTAATGGCCATGGCACATGGGAAGCATCTCTGGCCAATATGGCAAACCGCGGTGATCGCGTTTTGGTCGCATCAACTGGCCGTTTCGCACATGGTTGGGCGCAAACCGCAAAATCCATGGGAATAGACGTTGACTTGATCGAGTTTGGTAACGCCGCGCCAGTGGACCCAGATCAAATTGAAACGAAGCTGCGGGGATGCGCTGCGGATCATTATCGTGCGGTGTTGTTGACCCATGTGGATACATCGTCCTCTGTGCGCAATGACGTGGCGGCCGTGCGACGCGCAATCGATGCCTCTGGATCATCAGCGTTGCTTGCGGTCGATTGCGTTGCCTCTTTGGGGTGTGATCGGTTTGAAATGGATGCGTGGGGTGCAGATGTAATGATCAGCGCCAGCCAGAAAGGATTGATGGTACCCGCAGGTGTCGGTTTCGTTTATTTCAACGACCGTGCGGCACAACGCCAGAAAACCTTGGACTATGTCAGCTGGTATTGGGACTGGGCGCCACGGGTAAAGCCAGAACTTTACTATCAGCTATTTTGCGGTACTGCGCCGACCCACCATCTATACGGCCTGGACGCGGCGCTTGGCATGATCGAAGCAGAAGGGCTGGAAAACGTCTGGCACCGCCACAAGGTTTTGGCAAACGCGATTTGGGCCGCCATTGATCAATGGGGCACAAAAGGTGCCATGCGCATGAACATTGCCGACCCCGCCTTGCGCAGTCATGCGGTGACTGCGCTGCATTTGGGGGCGCCTGACGGTCTGAACCTGCGGCGCTGGACGCAGGACACCGCGGGATTGACCTTGGGGATCGGTTTGGGCATGTCGACACCAGACGATCCAAAAGGCGATGGATTTTTGCGCTTTGGACATATGGGACATGTAAATGCCCAAATGATCATGGGTTTGCTTGGAACGGTCCAAGCAGGTCTGTGCGCCCTAGAGATTCCGCATGGATCAGGTGCTGTTGATGCTGCGGCAGGTATTATTGCGCGCGGGTGACCTACCCCCGCGCGACAGCCAACGCATCGGGCAGATGACGTGCGACATGATCCAGATCTTGTTCGCGCCCCGCGCTAATACGGATACACCGATCCTGCGGGGCCACAAAAGGCATTCGGACAAAAACGCCACAACTGACCAAATGGTTTAATACCGCGCGTGCAAACGGACCATCCTGCCCGCAGTCGACAGCAACAAAATTGGTCGCCGACGCAAGCGCGGTCAACCCGCTTTCAGTTGCTATGTGATGAATGCGTCTGCGTGCAGCGTCAACGCTAGAGACCGTTTTCACCAACCACTCGGGGTCATTCAAGGCAGCCAATGCACCGATTTGCGCGACACGGTTCATGCCAAAATGGTTTCGAATTTTTTCAAACTGGCCGATCACCTCGGCCGCGCCGAACGCATAACCAACGCGCGCGCCAGCCATGCCGTACGCCTTGGAAAACGTGCGCAATCGAATAACGCGCGGATCTTGGATATCTATCACAGGCGCGGTCCCTTGGGGCGCAAACTCGACATAAGCTTCGTCAAGGATCAACAGCGCATCGCTGGGCAAGTGATCCAAAGCTGCGACAATGGTTGCACCGTCGACCCAGCTGCCCATAGGGTTGTCAGGGTTTGCAAAATAAATCAGTTTTGCCCCTGTCTCGCGACCTTTTGCAATTAACGCCAGCAGGTCCTCTGCATCGTCGCGATAGGGAACTTTGTGCAGCACACCACCAAAGCCCGCAACGTGATAATTGAACGTTGGATAGGCACCATCTGAGGTAACAACGCTGTCACCCTGTTCAATGAACATGCGCACAATGTAGCCCAACAGACCATCGATCCCTTCGCCGACCACAATGTTGTCCATGCCGATCCCAAGATGTGCAGCCAAAGCGCACCGTAGGTCGTAACTGGTTGGATCACCGTACATCCAAATTTGATCTGCTGCATTTTGCATGGCACGCACCGCAGCAGGCGACGGACCAAACACATTTTCATTAGCCCCCAAGCGGGCGACAAATGCCCCCCCGCGCGCGCGTTCTTGGGTTTCAGGCCCAACAAAAGGCACAGTGGCGGGCAAACGGGTCAATAGCTGGGTATAACGCAATCGATGCATGGGATCTTTTCCTGTGGTTTTGTGTATAAAAAGCTTAGATCCGCAAAAAACGCCATCGCTTTTTCATAAGGCTTGACCTTTTTTGTCCCAGATTACAGGTTGGCCCTAAATGCAGGAGTCGTTCGGTGCCATTTTCAAAATATGAATTCATGATCGCATGGCGATACCTTCGGGCCAAGCGCGCCGATGGTGGTGTCAGCGTGATGACTTGGATCAGCTTGATTGGTATCACGCTGGCTGTTTTCGCACTTATCGCGACTATGGCCGTGCGCAGCGGTTTTCGAGCCGAGTTGGTCGACACAATTTTAGGCGCGAACGCACATATCACAGAGGTCACCCAAAGCGTGAAAGCCATCGATGGTGTAAAGCGCGCAGCCCCTTTGGTCAAAGGCCAAATCATGGCGAACGCGAACGGTGAAAACACAGGCATTCAGGTGTTTGGCATCCATTACGAAGATCTTTTAGATCTTGAACGCATAGCAAACCCTGAACGTCAACAAGGACAGATCACCGATTTTCCCTATGGGATATCGATTGGCTCTGGTATTGCGCGCGCCTTAAACGTCTCGGTCGGAGATAGCATCAAGCTAATTAGCCCCGATGGGGTAAAAACAGCTTTTGGCACCAGCCCGCGGGTTAAATCTTTTCAGGTTGCCTACATCTTTACCGCTGGCCGATTTGATATTGACCAAACCCGCGCATATTTGCCGTTCGATCAAGCTCAGGATTATTTTGACCGCGATGGCGTCGCCGATGAAATCGAGGTGTTGCTTGGCGATCCTGAAAATCTTGAACCTGTGATCAATGGCCTTAATAGTATTCTGCCATCAAACTATCAGTTATGGACATGGCGCGATGCATCAGGAAATTACCTGCGTGCGCTGACCGTTGAGGACAATGTGATGTATATCATCATGGGTATCCTTGTCATGATTGCGACCATGAACATCGTCTCTGGATTGATTATGTTGGTGAAAAACAAAGGGCGCGACATCGGCATTTTGCGCACCATGGGTCTTACACAAGGCTCGATATTACGTGTGTTCTTCCTATGTGGCGCGTTTACAGGGGTTTTGGGCACAGCTTTCGGCGTAATATTGGGGTGCTTGTTTGCAGTTTATATTGATCCGATTTTTTCGTTCATCAACTATTACTCGGGTGGCGGCGTGTGGGATCCATCCATTCGCGGGATCTACGCCTTGCCGGCAGAATTGCATCTGCGTGATGTTCTATCCGCGGTCATCTTTTCCCTAGCGCTTAGTTTCGGCGTAACCTATTTTCCAGCGCGCCGTGCGGCACGCCTAAATCCAGTCGAGGCACTGCGCTATGAATGACTTTGTTCTTGAACTGCGCGGTATCTGCAAAGGTTATAACCATGGCCGCCCGAATGAAATTCGCGTCTTGGATCATGTGGATCTTTCGCTGACCAAAGGTGAAACGACTGCGCTGGTTGCTCCGTCAGGTGCGGGCAAGTCAACTTTGTTGCACATCGCAGGCCTCTTGGATACCGCAGATCAAGGACAGGTCATTCTGGGCGGACACAGTGTCAGCGACGCAAATGATCGCAAACGCACCAAGCTGCGTCGACAAGATATTGGCTTTGTTTACCAGTTTCACCATCTTTTGCCCGAATTCAGTGCCATCGAAAATATCATTTTACCACAATTGGCAAATGGCACATCGGACCGCGACGCCACCGCGCATGCAAAAACATTACTTGGCATGGTTGGGTTGACCAAACGTGGCGATCATCGCCCGTCGCAGCTCTCGGGCGGCGAACAACAACGCGTCGCGTTTTGTAGGGCACTGGCAAATAATCCACGGGTTTTGTTGGCCGATGAACCAACCGGAAATTTGGATCAAACAACATCTGATCAGGTATTTGATGTCTTACTTGATGTGGTTCGCGAAACAGGCCTGACGGCGCTGATCGCCACCCACAACCCCGAGCTTGCAGCGCGCATGACGCGCCAAGTTCGCCTGGACAATCACAAATTGGTCCAAGTCTGATCCTAACGTTTCTGTTTGTAATACGCCTCATAGAGTCGCTGGGGATCGGCCCCCAACAAAAAACGGCACAACATAATCAAATTACGCGCGCCTTGTTTCAGCCATCCATGTCGACGATATTTTTCCGCACTTGTCGTGACATGACCGCCCAAGGGCCGCAAATGTGGCGATACCATACGCGCAAGGGCAACGTCCTCCATCAAAGGTAAATCGGGATAGCCGCCGATCCCATCCAAATGGTGACGTGCTATGAAAATTGCCTGATCTCCATAGGGCAGGCCAAACAAACGCGATCGCAGCCAAACCCATTTGGCCACGGTGCGCGCCCCGAACCCACCGTGATCAAACGCCAGATCAAAATAACCGACTTTATCCACAAACTGTGTGCTATGGGTCATGCACAAATTGACCCAATCATCGGGCAACACCGTATCAGCATGTAACACCAAAAGCCATTCGCCCTGCGCCGCGGTCATCCCACGCGCGATTTGTGCACCGCGCGAAGCCGGTCCAGACATAAAAATTGCCCCCAAGTCGTCAGCAATCTCTTTGGTGCGATCCTGTGATCCGCCATCGGAAAAAATAACCTCGCGGATTACGCCTTGGTGTACCCCTTCAAACAATGGGACCAAAGACCGCCCCAAGGCGTCTTGGGCGTTCAGAGTGGGTATGATTATTGAAATTGGCGCAGCCATGGCTTTTCCTTGTTCGGTCGATGCCCTATATGACATATGTTGGTCACACAGAAAACGGCGGTCGTTATGTCAGAACGGACAATTTTGCGAATATCGGGATCGGATGCACGTAAATTCTTGCAAAATCTTGTCTCAAATGACGTGAAAAAGCTGGACCATGGAATGGTCTATACTGCGCTTTTGACACCGCAAGGTAAATATCTTGTCGATTTCTTTTTGGTGCCAGACGGCAACGATATTTTGGTTGACGTGGCCACCCAACAGGCGGGGGACCTGACCAAACGCCTAACGATGTACAAATTACGCGCCGATGTCGCGATAGCTGCCACGGATATCACCGTGAGCTGTGGTTTAGGACCTGTGCAGGCTGGGGCTTTTGTCGATCCGCGTCATGCGGACATGGGCTGGCGATATTATGGTGCACCGATAGAAACCACACAACAGATAGACTGGGATGCGCAACGCGTCGCGCTTGGCATCCCTGAATTTGGCGCAGAACTCACATCAGAGAGCTATATCCTTGAGATGGGATTTGCGCGCTTGAACGGCGTTGATTTTAGAAAAGGCTGCTACGTTGGCCAAGAGGTCACAGCACGCATGAAACATAAGACTGAACTGCGCAAAGGGCTTGCACGGGTGACATTCCAAGGACCGGTCACCTGCGGGCAAACACTTTTGTCACAAGGAAAAGCTGTCGGCACAGTACATACGGTTTCGGGGCAACAGGCCTTGTGTTACGTCAGGTTTGATCGCATCGAGGGGCTTGGCACAGAAACTGCGCAAGCCCAGCAGATTGATCCGTTGATCTAAAGCCTTTGGCGCAATTCGGTCTTCAAGATTTTGCCATAGTTGTTTTTTGGCAATTCATCGACAAACACATATGATTTTGGCCTTTTAAAACGCGCCATATGTTCAAGGCAAAAGCGATCCAGATCAGTGGCATCGATGCCTGTGGCCACCACAAAGGCAACAACATCTTCGCCCCATTCAGGATGGGGCCGCCCAACCACCGACGCCTCGCGCACAGCGGGATGCTCCAACAACACCTCTTCGACCTCACGTGGGTAGATATTTGTGCCCCCCGAGATGATCATATCTTTAGACCGATCATGCAGCGTCAAATACCCGTCGGCGTCCAAGGCCCCCATATCCCCCGTTTTCAGCCATCCCTGAACGAGTGTTTCCTCTGATGCGCTGGGGTTTTGCCAATATCCAGGCATCACCAGATCACCACGCACCATGATTTCGCCCACTGCACCCAATGGCAGTGTTTCACCGTTTGAACCTGTGATGCGCACTTCAACAGCAGACTGGGCATAGCCCACTGATTTCAAACGCTCGCGCCATCGCGGATGGGTCCGATCGGTGACATCAGAACGCGGCAACACGGTGATGCCCATGGGGCATTCGCCTTGGCCATAGATTTGCACGAACCGCGGGCCAAAATGATCAACCGCTTCGATGATATCCGCCATATACATCGGCCCCCCCGCATAAACGATGGTGCGCAGGCCTTTGCCTGTTTCCCCGTGTTCTTTGGCGTATTGGGTCATCCGTTTGACCATTGTTGGAGCGGCAAACATATGGACCGCTCCGAAATGTTTGGCCAGTGCAAAAATCTCGGCTTCGTCAAACCCGCCACTTTCAGGGATGACATGGCGCGCCCCTGCCAATACATGTTGAATGCTATACAGCCCGGCCCCATGTGACATGGGTGCGGCATAGAGCGTCGCATCCGCGCTACGCACCTCATCGACATCCGCAAAATAGCCCAAGGCCATAGTCTGTATCATGCCATGGGTGATCATGACCCCCTTGGGGCGCCCTGTGGTCCCCGAGGTGTAAAACAGCCATGCCAAATCGTCAGACCCGCGATGTTTAATGTCGAAAGAACACTCTGACGCGAAATCAGCCAATTTAGGAATGTGTACCCGAACATCCGAAACCTCACTTAGCACGGGTCCCAAGCTGTTGCAGCATAAAACATGATCACAATCGGCATTTTGCAAAATCCAATCGGCCTCTTTTGGATGCAGTTTTCCATTGATTGGCACGACCACGCCACCGGCGGCCCAAATCGCATAAAATACAACCAGATACTCGGGCGTATTTTTCATGAAAATTCCGACACGATCGCCGGGTCGGATGCCCATATCGCATAGCCAAGAGGCTGCACCCTTGACCGCAGCCCATAATTCGCCATAGCTAAAGATGCGTTTTTCACCTAAAAAAAGGGCGTCAAAATTGGGATTTCTTTCAGCATTTCTAGCCAGCCAGTGAGAAAGATTCATAAGCATACTCCGCAGCATTTGACGAAACTTTATCGGGCGCAGGATAAATTACAATGGGGCCGACCCCACGTTATTTTCGCAATGTAAGCGCATGAATAGGACAAGAACGATGGATTTACGCAATATTGCATTTGAACACGCGCCAATTGGGCTTGCGGTGTTGACACATCGCAACATCACCGACTGCAATCAAATGTTTTGCGAAATGTTTTCTGGGACCTTGGAAACGTTCAAGGGCGCATCAATCGCACAACTTTATCCAACGAAAGATGACTTTGAACGGACGGGGCAAATCGTGCAAGATGCGCTTTCGCGTCATGGGATCTATCATGATGAACGCATTATGCGCCGCTCAAATGGGACCTTGTTTTGGTGTCGCGTACGGGGTCATTCAACCCAGCCCGATCCGCGCGAACAAGCGATCTGGAGCTTTGCCGATTTATCACAAGAACGTCCGGTCGTTTCGCTGACACCACGCGAAAAGGAAATCGCAATTTTGACCTGTCGCGGATTGACCAGCAAAGAAATCGGGCGCGAACTGGGTGTTTCCTATCGCACTGTCGAAGTGCATCGCGCAAAGCTGCTTGCCAAGTTTAACGCGCGAAAGCTGCATGACTTGGTTGCAAAATTGTCGGGAATGCCGCTTTAGGTAAAAAAAATTTTACATTTTGGTATAGCAGGGGAATTTAAACGGTGCTTGAAAGCTTTTCACCCGCGACATTCTGCCTTATATAGATCAAAATAAAACACAGCAGGCCAATCATATCGGCATTGAGGGACTAGAATGACAAAAAATAATCGCGATCAAGATGTTGAATTCATCAAGGCATTGGCCGAGTTGTTAAACGAAAACGATTTGACAGAACTTTCGGTCAAACGCGAATATGGCGAAGATGACACCTTAAACGTTCGCGTTAGTCGCGCCACAACTGTTGTGCAACAGGTGGCCGCACCTGCAGCCGTCGCCGCACCAGTTGCAACCGCACCTGCGGCAGCAGCGCCCGCCGCTGTCGCGGCCGTCGATGATCCAGCCAGCCACCCAGGTGCTGTCACATCTCCGATGGTTGGTACGGTTTATATGCAGGCTGAACCAGGTGCTGCGCCGTTCATCAGTGTCGGTGCCTCTATTGCCGAAGGGGATACACTGTTGATCATCGAAGCAATGAAAACAATGAACCAAATTCCGTCACCACGCTCAGGAACGATCAAGCGCATCTTGGTTGAAGACGGCGGCGCAGTAGAATTTGGCGCACCTTTGGTCATCATCGAATAAGGTTTCTGATTGATGTTCAATAAAATTCTTATTGCCAATCGCGGGGAAATCGCGCTGCGGGTTATCCGAGCGTGCCGTGAAATGGGCATTCAATCGGTCGCGGTACACTCCACAGCTGACGCCGACGCAATGCATGTGCGTATGGCCGACGAGTCTGTCTGCATTGGGCCAGCTGCGGGCACTGACAGCTATTTGTCGATGCCAGCGATCATTTCAGCGTGTGAAATCACGGGCGCACAAGCAATCCACCCGGGTTACGGTTTTTTATCTGAAAACGCGCGGTTCGTGCAAATCGTTGAAGATCACGGCCTAACCTTTATCGGCCCAACAGCGGAACATATCCGCATCATGGGTGATAAAATAACAGCCAAGGACACGATGAAAGCCTTGGGGGTTCCTTGCGTTCCGGGATCAGATGGCGGCGTTCCAACTTTAGAAGATGCAAAGCGCATCGGCGCAGAGATTGGGTATCCTGTCATCATCAAAGCCACTGCAGGTGGCGGCGGGCGTGGCATGAAAGTCGCGCAAAACGCCGCACAAATGGAACAGGCGTTTATGACCGCACGCGCCGAAGGTAAGGCCGCTTTCGGGAATGACGAGGTCTACATCGAAAAATACCTAACCACTCCGCGCCATATCGAGATCCAAGTCTTTGGGGATGGTAAAGGCAACGCCGTTCATCTGGGCGAACGCGATTGTTCGTTGCAACGGCGCCATCAAAAAGTGTTTGAAGAGGCACCAGGCCCCTGTATCAGCCCAGAAGAACGTGCACGTATTGGTAAAATTTGTGCCGACGCAGTGGCGAAAATCAATTACATCGGTGCGGGCACAATCGAATTCCTGTATGAAAACGGCGAATTTTATTTCATCGAAATGAATACCCGTTTGCAAGTGGAACACCCCGTCACCGAAGCTATCTTTGGCGTTGATCTGGTTCGTGAACAAATTCGTGTCGCAGAGGGATTGCCGATGTCGTTCACCCAAGATGATCTGACCATCAATGGTCACGCCATCGAGGTGCGCATCAACGCAGAACGTTTGCCGAATTTTGCGCCCTGCCCCGGCAAGGTCACATCTTACCATGCGCCGGGCGGTTTAGGCGTGCGCATGGACAGTGCGCTTTATGCTGGCTATTCCATTCCACCCTATTACGACAGCTTGATTGGCAAGTTGATTGTACACGGCCGTGATCGTAACGAAGCATTGGCGCGTCTGCAGCGTGCTTTGTCAGAGTTGATCGTCGATGGCATTGATACGACCGTTCCATTGTTCCATCAGTTGTTACAAGAAGACGACATTCACAGCGGATCCTACAATATCCACTGGCTGGAAAAGTGGCTGGAACAGAAATACGGATAACATCGAAAGCCGCGTCAAAAGCGCGGCTTTTTAACAATGAGCGTGGCGCGTGACCCAGCACCTCTCGACCGAATTAATTCTATATGCCTACAGCATTGGTGCATTCCCGATGGCTGATAGTCGCGAGGCAGGAACAATCCATTGGATTGAGCCAAAAAAACGCGGCATTTTCCCGCTGGACCATTTTCATGTTTCAAAATCGCTCGGGCGCAAAATCATCCGTGAACCTTTTCGGATCAGTTTCGATACCGCCTTTCCAGACGTGATTGCAGCCTGTGCGACGCGCCAAGAGACTTGGATCAATCATGACATTGAAGCACGCTACACCGATTTGTTTAACCTAGGCTACGCCCACTCCATCGAGGTTTGGGAAAGTGACGAACTGGTAGGTGGCGTTTACGGTATCGCGCTTGGTGCGGCGTTTTTCGGTGAAAGCATGTTCTCTAGACGGACCGACGCGTCAAAAATCGCGCTTGCCTATTTGGTTGATCGTTTGCGTAAAACAGGTTTCGAATTGTTTGACACTCAATTCATCACCCCCCACCTATCACGGCTTGGCGCTATTGAAATCCCTCAAAAACAATACAAACATATGCTGGGAAAAGCGATCCAAAAGACCGCGAATATTAATGATGCCGATTATTCCGTAGATGTTTTGGCAATTGCACAGCGCAAGACCCAGACATCATAACGTGAATGTTCCAGAGGGTTAAGCGCGGGCGAAGATGCCACCATCCAACCGTCAAAAATAGGTGCCTCTTGGTCAGGTTGTGAAATGACCAAATGCGCATATGCATCGCCCGATGGGTTGTCCAAAGGGTACCGACATTCAGCCATAGTTAACGCAAGTGTGCCAATGTTGACGGTCGCGCCCGCAGGTACAGTCACATCGTTGACGACGCCGTTCACGCGATCCAAACCGCGTAACACGGCCGCATCTGCGGTACCCGTTTCCTGCTGTGCAAACAACGGTGCTGCTAACAGAAAATGCAGGGCTATCGACGTGACCGCAAGTCGCGTCATTCTTTGGATCCACCACTTACAAATTTCATCAACAGGGTCACAAGACTAACCGAGCCTTGCGTATCGATAATCTCGCCCCCATCAGCCAAATAATCAAAGGACGCGCCTGGCATAACTTCGACAAAATGCCCGCCCAGCAGACCCTCGGATGTGATGGTCAACGCGCTGTCATCCGGGATAAGAACATCGTTTTGAATGGCAAGCACTGCTTCGGCACGATAGGTTTCTGAATTTAAAGACAAGTCCTGAACCGCGCCAATTTTAACGCCCGCCAGCCGGACATCGGTGCCAACACTTATGCCTTCGGCGGTGCGAAATCCGGCACGAATTTGATAGCTATCGCCGCCCATGGTTAGGCCGGTCGATTGAGATAAGTACACAACAAAGCCGATCGCAATCGCGAGGACAACAGCACCTAGTGCAACTTCGGCTTTGTTCTCAGACATGATCTTATTCAGGCTGCCACGCTTCGTAATCTTGGCGTGCAACTGGTTGAGTTTGACGCAAAGATCCCGCAGGCGCGTAGGCGAGCGCTGACCCAGTTAGGTTTTCACTATGTGGCTTTTCCCATGATTTATGCTTGAGAGGTGCGTCGACAGGTGTTTGTTTCCATGTATGATGCAGCCATCCATGCCATTCTGGGCTGACGCGACTTGCCTCGGATTCTCCGTTGAAAATCACCCAACGGCGTTTGTCATCACGAGACCGGTAATAGGTATTGCCCTGTTCATCTTGGCCAACTTTTACGCCTTTACGCCATGTGTATAGCTGTGTGTTAAGCGTTTGCCCGTTCCACCAAGTCACTGCGCGCAGAAGTGTGTTCACGATTCCCATCAGACTCTCCGTCAAACTTTTGTGCCTTATGCAATACTTTGCGCATTAGGTCCAGACTGCAAAAGCGTGATAGCGCGCTGTGGTGCGCTATCACACAAGCACATCATCCAGCTGTGGCTGGCTCTTTTTTGGTATCACCGTAAATCATCAATGGGCCCGCTGCGGTTGTGACCGCCTCTTCGTTGACGACAACTTCGGTGACCTCATCCATCCCGGGCAGCTCAAACATGGTGTCCAGCAAAATATCTTCCATGATTGAACGCAAACCACGCGCGCCAGTTTTGCGCTCAATCGCGCGCTTTGCGATTGCGGTTAACGCATCAGGTGTAAAGGTCAGCTCGGTATCTTCGATATCAAACAGGCGCTGATATTGTTTGACCAAAGCATTTTTGGGTTCCGTCAAAATCGTTACCAACGCAGCCTCGTCCAGATCTTCTAGTGTTGCCAAGACAGGCAAGCGACCAATAAATTCTGGAATCAGACCAAACTTCAACAGATCCTCTGGTTCAAGATCTTGAAATATTTCACCGATGCCACGGGAATCATTATCCCGCACATCCGCGCCAAATCCAATCGCGCTGCCTTTGCCGCGTTGTGCAATGATACGGTCCAAACCAGCAAATGCACCACCACAGATGAATAGGATGTTCGTGGTATCGACCTGCAAGAATTCTTGCTGAGGATGCTTACGCCCCCCTTGCGGCGGAACCGATGCGACCGTGCCTTCCATCAATTTCAACAAAGCCTGCTGTACCCCTTCGCCAGAAACGTCGCGGGTGATAGAGGGGTTTTCCGATTTACGCGTGATCTTATCAACTTCATCGATGTAAACGATGCCACGCTGTGCGCGTTCGACATTGTATTCGGACGCCTGCAACAGCTTAAGGATGATGTTTTCGACGTCTTCACCCACATAGCCCGCTTCGGTCAGCGTGGTCGCATCGGCCATTGTGAATGGCACATCCAAAATACGCGCCAATGTCTGCGCAAGCAATGTTTTACCGCACCCTGTTGGGCCGATCAAAAGAATATTCGATTTGGAAAGTTCGATTTCGCCCGATTTCCCAGAATGTTCCAAACGCTTGTAATGGTTATGCACTGCCACTGACAAAACGCGCTTCGCCTTGGCTTGACCAATGACATAATCATCCAAGACGCCACAAATCTCACGCGGGGTCGGAACGCCATCCTTGGATTTCAAACCCGTGGATTTTGTTTCCTCTCGGATGATATCCATACAAAGTTCGACGCATTCATCACAGATAAACACTGTGGGTCCAGCAATCAGTTTTCGCACCTCATGCTGGCTTTTTCCGCAAAAGCTACAATAAAGTGTGTTTTTGCTTTCGCCTGAATTCGTCGCCATGCTTTCCCTTTCGGCTCCTAGCTTTCGAAATAATCCTAACTAACTTATCGTCAGCTTAGGACAGGGTCTTACGGTCCACAATGCCAAAAATGCATTTTTTTGTTAACGTGGACCGCGGGGTCATTCTCTATTCCGCGGCTGCTTCGCGGGATGTGACGATTTCGTCAATCAAGCCCCACTCTTTCGCATCCTCGGCCGACATGAAATTGTCACGCTCAAGTGCGGCCTCAACGGTTTCCAAATCTTGTCCGGTATGTTTGACATAGATTTCGTTCAAACGACGCTTTAGCTTTTGCGTTTCTTGCGCGTGGATCATGATATCGGTCGCTTGTCCTTGATATCCGCCAGAAGGCTGATGCACCATGACGCGGCTATTGGGCAAGGAATAGCGCATGCCTTTTTCACCTGCAGTCAACAAAAGTGATCCCATCGATGCCGCCTGACCAATCACCAATGTCGAAACCTTGGGGCGGATGTATTGCATCGTGTCGTAAATTGACAAACCCGATGTCACAACGCCGCCCGGGCTGTTGATATACATGCTGATTTCTTTGGACGGATTTTCCGATTCCAAATGCAAAAGCTGCGCGACAATCAAGCTAGACATTCCATCATGCACGGGACCATTTAGAAAAATAATCCGTTCTTTTAACAGGCGCGAAAAAATATCATAAGCGCGTTCACCACGGCTGGTTTGCTCGACAACCATGGGCACCAAAGTGTTCATGTATACTTCTAATGGATCTTTCATTTTGACCTACCTGCTATTTGTGAAATTCTGGTCTTGTTTGAACCTTAGTCTGCCACGAAGGCAGCTGCAATAGCTGCTCGCAAATTTGATTTGCCGTAAAAACGTTTAAATTTTATTTCGATATTTTTTTAATGGCTCACAAAACTTTGGCACAGCTTGGATAACATGATTTCCACATTTTCATTGTCGCAGCCTTGGTATAAATATGAAAAAAACAGGAAACACACGTGTCACACGATAAATTCATTCAACGCGGCGCAGCGAGCTTAGCGGTCGACACCAACGGCCCGGCGCGGGTTTTCAATTTCTTATTGTTGCCAAAGCTCACGATGCTTGCCTTTTCTGCGGCTGTGGAACCTCTGCGAATTGCAAATCAATTGGCCCAAAAAACACTCTATGAATGGTACACGGTCACACCAAACGGCGGCCCAGTAACATGTTCAAATGGTGTGACCATAACCCCAGACATGGCAATGGGCGATTTACAAAAAGGCGTCACTGTTTTTGTCTGCTCCGGGGTTGAACCCCATAAAACGACCCCGCCCGAGGTGACCGCATGGCTTCGCCGTCACGCTAGACTTGGCGTGCGTTTGGGGGGAATCTGTACAGGGGCTTTTGCCTTGGCCCAGTCTGGCGTCATTGGCAAAAACCGATTCACATTGCACTGGGAAAACCAACCGTCCTTCAGCGAAGCCTATCCAGATCTTGTACCCACCCAAAATCTTTACGAAGTAACAGATCGGTTGATCACCTGTGGTGGTGGGAATGCTGCAACAGATATGATGCTTGACCTGATCGAAGCCGACCATGGGCCGCAAATGGCACTTGTGGTTGCGGACATGTGTATTCACAAACGATCAAACGATCGGCAAGCACCACAAAAATCGTCACTCTCCGTCGCGATTGGATCACGCAATCAGAAACTCCTGCATGCGATCCAAGTCATGTCGCAAACCGTCGAAGAGCCTCTACCCCTTCTGGAACTCTGCGCAACACTCGACATTTCGCGCCGTCAATTGGAACGTCTTTTCAAGAAATACACTCATCAATCCCCAACCCAATTTTATTACGGACTGCGTCTTGAACGCGCGCATGCGTTGATGAATGAAACCGATATGACGATCACCGAAATCGCAGCTGCGACAGGGTTCAATTCAACCTCTCACCTTGCGCGCCAATTTCGAACAAAATACGGCGTCTCCCCGAATTCCTTTCGCAAGGCATGGTCAGGCTGATAGCACACATTCATTTTCTGTCTAAAAATATCCTGGGGTTTGGGGCAAAGCCCCAAATGGCACCATCTGCACTCAATGACCGCCGTCCAAAATGCCTGTGCGCACAGAATAATTGACAGCCAAACTATAATCAGGATCGTCATCGCTATCGATCATCAAATGCCCGGCTTTCGTCAAAAGTTTATGGCAATCCCGGCTTAAATGACGCAATTGAATACGTTTGCCAGCGGCCTCGTATTTCGCGGCAACCGCCTCAATCGCTTGCAAAGCAGATTGATCCACAACACGACTGTCATTGAAATCGACAACAACAATTTGCGGATCTTGGGCAACATCAAATAATTCTGCAAACCCATCTGACGACCCAAAAAATAATGGCCCCTGAACGCGATAGATCTTTGCGCCGCTTTCATCAATCTCAGTATGCGCATGGATACGACGTGCATTGTTCCATGCATAGGCTAAAGCCGAGACTATGACGCCAACGACAACAGCCACAGCCAAATCGGACATGACGGTTACGACAGTGACCAGCAAAGTAACGAATGCATCCATGGGCGGCACACGGCGCAAAATGCGCAAGGAATTCCAAGCAAAAGTACCAATGACAACCATGAACATGACCCCGACCAGCGCGGCCAGCGGGATTTGCTCAATGATCGACGATCCGACCAGAATAAACACCAACAAGAATATGGCCGCAGCTGTCGCTGCAATGCGTGTGCGCCCACCTGATTTAACGTTGATCATCGACTGGCCAATCATGGCACAGCCACCCATGCCGCCAAAGAACCCGGTCATTGTGTTTGCAATCCCTTGGGCCACGCACTCTTGGCTTGCGCCTCCGCGTTTGCCAGTCATTTCGCCAACCAAGTTCAACGTCAACAAACTTTCGATCAAACCAATCGCGCCCAAAATTACCGCATAGGGCAAAATGATTTGAAATGTCTCCAAGGTAAGCGGCACGGTGGGAACGTGGAATTCGGGCAATCCCCCTTGGATCGATGCCATATCGCCAACGCGCGGCACGTCCAAACCAAACGCAATTACAATCGCCGCAACAATGCCGATACCAGCCAAAGGCGCAGGAATAGTCTTTGTAATCTTGGGCATAACATAAATAATCGCCATTGTCAGAACGACCAGACCCAACATTGTATACAGTGGCCCGCCTGCCAACCACGCACCGTTCACGCCGTCTGGATCTTTGAACTGTGTTAACTGCGCAAGGAAAATAACGATCGCCAAACCATTCACAAACCCCAGCATGACGGGATGTGGCACAAGGCGAATGAATTTACCCCATTGCATGACACCCGCAAAAATTTGCAACAGCCCCATCAAAACCACGGTTGCAAATAGATACTCAACACCATGCTCTGCGACCAGTGCAACCATGACCACGGCCAAAGCCCCTGTGGCGCCAGAAATCATCCCCGGGCGCCCACCGATCAACGCCGTTATCAACCCGACCATGAAAGCCGCATAAAGGCCAACCAGTGGGTTGACGCCAGCGACAAAAGCAAAGGCTACCGCTTCTGGAACAAGTGCCAATGCCACGGTCAACCCAGACAATAATTCTGTCCTTAGACGCGCGACACTTAGCCCCTCTTCATTCAGAAATGACAGCTCAGACATCGCGAGCTTGGCAAAGGAGCTAAAAAATGCTGGTTTCATGTGACGGATCTACCTTGGCTGACTTCAACTCGTGCGTCCTAAAGCAAAAAGTACCAAGTTAAAACCCAACAACATCACAGAAGTTTGATTTTTCTATTTTGCCCTTGCCATTGGCACTAGTTTTACGGCCAATTCGCCTAAGACTGCAAAAAGGGACAACGAAATGCGAAAAACTGTGATTGGTGTGATCGGCGGATCAGGTATCTATGATATTGATGGGTTGGAAAATGCACGCTGGGTCGACCAACCGTCACCTTGGGGGGCACCATCAGATCAAATTCTACTGGGATCGTTAAACGGGGTTGATATGGCGTTTTTGCCCCGTCACGGCCGTGGGCATGTGCATTCCCCAACGACTGTGCCGTATCGCGCGAATATTGATGC
>RFZH01000170.1 GCA_009920815.1 Paracoccaceae bacterium | reverse complement strand
CGCGTACCCATACTATTACGCCATCGACGGCAACCACAACACAATCGCTGGAAAGGCCACCAGTAGCGCGATAGTGATCGCATCGGCGACAAAGAATGGCGTTACGCCACGGAACACATCTTGTACTGTCAAATCGTCTCGGACCCCCGCAACGACAAAACAGTTCAAGCCAATCGGTGGGGTGATCAAACAGAACTCGGCCATTTTGACGACCAAAATCCCGAACCATATCGCGCACATCGGGCCCGACATGCCAAAAGCGCTGTCAGCGGCCGAAACCATTTCTCCGCCATTTAGGGCCATAACCGCAGGATAAACCACCGGCAAAGTCAACAGCAGCATACCGATCGCATCCATGAACATCCCCAAAACAGCATAAGCTAGAAGGATCATCACCAAGGTCATCATCGGCGGCTGGTCAAGTGACGAAATGAAGGCGGAAAACGCCTTGGGCAATTGGGCAAACCCCAAGAAACGGACATAGATCAAGACGCCCCATATGATTGCAAAAATCATTGCAGACAGTTTAGCAGTTTCCAACAAAGCAGATTTCAACTGAGACCATTTCATGCCTTTTAGGATCGCAACCAGCAAAACCACCGCAGCCCCCAATGCGCCACCTTCTGTCGGTGTGCCGAACGGATCACCGCCGAACGGGTTATAGATGAAAAAGATGATGATAAAGACCACGAAAAAGATTGGAAAAGCAGGCAACAAAGACGAAAATCTTTGCCCCCAAGTAAAGCCACCAACCGGCGGGCCAAAGTTTTTGATGGTCAATGCCATACCGACAATCAGACATGCATAAATCACGGCCGAAAACGCACCGGGAATAAAACCAGCCAAAAGCAATTTTCCCACGTTTTGTTCCACAATAATCGCATAAATCACCAAGATTGCGGATGGCGGAATAAGTGACGCCAACGTGCCACCGGCCGCCACAACCCCCGCAGCAAAGCGTTTGTTATATCCGACAGCCAACATCTCTGGAATAGCTATGCGGGCGAAAACAGCTGACGTTGCAACAGATGCGCCAGAAACCGCAGCAAATCCAGCGGTTGCAAACACGGTTGACACGGCCATACCACCGGGCATCCAGCCGACCCACCGCTTTGCGGCTTCAAACAACGCTTTTGTAAGACCCGCGTAATAGGCAAGATAGCCAATCAAAATAAAGGTCGGGATCAACGATAGTGCCTGTGAGCTTATTTTAGAATGGGGCACCTGCCCCGCGGTTTTCACCGCAACGCCCAAAGCCCAACCAAACGCATCTGGATCATAGCCCTTTTTTGCCCAGAAGATCCACAAAAGACCAATGAACCCAGTGACCGCAGCGGCAAATGCAACGCGCATCCCCAATACCACAAAGACCACCAGAATCAGCGATACAGCAATACCAATATCAATAGGTTCCATCCGTGTTATCCTTGTTTATCGACCATTGCGGCTTCGGCCATGGCTTGGTCTGCGATCGATTGCGGCAAAGGCACAGCAATCGGTCGTTCGGTGTTATTTGCAAAAGCCCGTGCGTATGCCCAAATCTGTAAAACAGTGCGCAAAGCCAAAACTGAAAACATGATCGGCACCAAAAGTTTGGTTGGCCAAATCGGTAAGTTGATATCAATCGTACTGTCACGACTAAATAGCGGAGAGGCCCAGTCAAAACTGCGGTCAAAATGGGACCATGATCCCCAGATTAACAGGATTATAACGCCCAACACGAATATTGATGAAAACATTTCAATCAGCCACATCCAACGCCCCTGAAAGCGCCCAATGACCAAATCCATGCGAATATGACCACCATCACGGTGCGTGTAAGACAAACCCAAAAAGGCAATAAAGGGCATGGCCTGTGAAATCCAGTCAACATAGCCTGGCAACGGCGCATTGAACAAATGACGCCCCGACACAGAAATGACAGCAAGCACCATAAGCGTGAGGGTCATCACCCCCGAGCCCAGCGCGAAAAAAGCTTCAACCTTGTATAAGCTACGATCCAAACGTCCAAGAGACGTTTGATCGCTCAGAACCTGAGCGTTTGACATCAGCCTAACTCCTAATGGGAAAAGGGCCGCACATCTTGGGTGCGACCCAATAAGACCTAGCGCATGCCAGCCAAAGTCGTTGTCACGATGTCCAACAGTTCCTGACCAGGAATGCCCTTAGCATTCATATCCTCGACCCACGCAGATTGAATGGCACCAGCCGCTGTTACACGGAATGACGCCAGTTCTTCGTCAGAGATTTTTACCTTGGTCACGTTTTTCTCGGCCAGAACTTCTTCCCAACGGTCCAGCAATTTACCATAGTTTTCAAGGTAATATGCGATTGCCTCGTCCACTGAACCGTCAAGTGCCGCGCGCTCTTCATCAGACAGTGCATTATAGGCATCAATGCCAACCAATACGGGACAGTTCACTGTGCCGGGGTTCAAGTTTTCGGTCCACCATGTCGCCTGATCGATAGTCCGGAACGACAAATGCGCATGTTGTGCGAACGCGACTGTATCAACCACGCCTGCTTCCATGGCGTTATATGCCTCCGAGCTGGTCACGGATGTTGGAACCGCACCCACGGCTTTGAACGCATCACCCAAACCGCCTGTTGCACGCACGCGCATGCCTTGCATTTTTTCCAATGTGTCACGGGGTTCACCTGTACCAACAAGGTTATATTGTGGCATCGGTGATGTCATAAGGGTCATTGCGCCCCAGCGTTCAAAATCTGCCTTTACTGCGGGATGCGCATAGACTGCGTTTGATACGGCCACCTCTTCCTCTAGGGTATTTACCCCTAAAAACGGCAACTCAAGCACAGTCACAGCCGGGTTTTTATCCGTATGATACCCTGCGCAAATCTGGGCCATTTCAAAAGCTCCGATGGACAAACCGTCCAGGTTTTCGGTATTTTTTGACAAGCCGCCGTAGCTGATGTTCATTGTGAACGCGCCACCTGTTTTTTCGCTGACCAATTCAGCAATTTTTTCAACATGTTCGGTAAACGCACGACGCTTACCCCAGAGAGAAACGTTCCACTCTGTTGCCATGGCTTCGGATGCAAATGCTGCAAATATCGCAGCACTGATCAGTGCAGTCGTTGATCTTTTCATGAAGTCCTCCTGTTGATTATGTCGACAAGAGTACAAACCTCAGCTAAATTGGCAAGATTTTTTTACCGATTAACGCAACGGAACAGAAAGTCGGATAAATGTGGTCTCAAGTCCAGGGTTTACTTTGTATAGACCTAGGTTGGACCGATGATCCCACCCTGCCCCGATGCGCCAACCGTCACTTAATTCATACATGACTTCTATGCCTGAGCGAAATTCAATCGGGCCGCCAAGGTCGGTGCCCTGACCAGGTTCATAAAGACCCGTCATCGCATGCAGCTGGATGCCAAGATGGTCGATGGGCGTATCGATATCATAGGCATGTCCGATCCCTGCCCATAACTCACCTTTATCAGAAACCGAAAGCCCCCAGACATTTTCAAATGGTCCGTTTGCATGCCCTGTTTTCCGACGGAAATAAAATTCTGTCCCGGTGACGGCATCATTTACAGAATTTTGGTGGATTGAATAGCGGGGCCAAACACCCCGTTGATGGGCAATATTTGACGCCCATATCCCAAAGACCCAAACCAATCATCAACGCCGCGAATGAACCATTCATGTAAACACATCTTTATAAAAAACACAAAAGTGGCGTGATCTTAAATTCACGCCACCTTCATTTAAATTTAATTAGAAAGTAAACCCAACTTTCACACCAACGCCCATGGCGGTATTCCCACCATATGTCGCCAAAGTCTGACCACTGTCGGTAACAATATCCACAGCACCTACGCGGGTGTAGTTCACACCGCCAGAAACAACCATATTGCCTTGGGTAAAACGCGCACCTAATGTCACGCCTTCTGTCCCATTTGAAACGGTAAACAAACTGCCACTGGTGCTGTCATTGCCTGGCTCTTTTGAATATGTCGCCGAAATTGACCATTGCTCGTTTAATTTGCGGCCAACACCCAAGCTGTAGGATGTCGTGTCTGAAAATTCTGTTTCTATGCTGGTTGCTAATGACCCAGTCGGGACCGAAATTTGCGCACCAGACCATTTGACATGCTCAATCGAGCCAAACAAAAGCGTATCCGCCGCGATACCCGTTTGGAAATTTAACCGCAGCGTTTCAGGAAGACCCACCGTTGCATCAACGTCAGATACAGATGAGGCAGCGGCAGAAACGGCCTGAAGTGTACCAACAGCAACAGGGTTCGCCAGTATCGTTCCCAAAGGAGTTAGGTTACCGCTAGCTGCAGCTGCCAAAGCGCCGGCGTATTGTGCGATCAACGGTGCAACCGCGCTATTGGCCGTTGCAGCGGCAACTGAGTCCCCATAGCTAATCGCTGGAATAGATCCAGTGGCTGGGAAACCGTAAGAAGCTTCTGTAAACGACGTGGTCGCGGTCATTTTCGATTTTGGCATGTACTGTGCTTCGACCCGCAATGCAATGTCAGGGATAGAATAGGCAACACCCAGCACCGGCCGCGCCGCCGATGCAGACGAGATATTATACTGACCCATTATCGTATTCACAGTGCTGTCTTGTAGTGTGTTGTTTGTCATGCCAAACAGCACGTCTATGCTATCGGTCGCCTTCCACTTGCCAAGAGCCGCGATTTTATCGATGGTTGCGTTTGCATCGGGAATCCATGTGCCTGTCGGCGCATCGGACGCGCCCCCCTGCATCTGAATAGAACCGTATCTATACGCAGACACACCAAAAGATAGGTTACCAACATCCGTTTTGAAAGACATGGATGTGCGATTTTCATCGCCAATGACCGAACGACCGCTGTCTGATAGGTTTCCGTTAAAATCCATCGCGGTCTTTGCTTTTATGCTTGGTGTTACTTTACCAAACGAAATTTCCGCGAAAGTACCAGTGTTGTACATAAACGCAGTATCTAGCGATGACGCTTGCCAGCCCCCCGCTGCGGCCATGGATGCGGACATGCTCGCCACACTTGCCGATAAAATAAGTAGTTTTTTCATTGTTTCCTCCGCACAAGAAAATATCTTTTCGACCACGGTAATTGCAGAATGATATTCATGACAAGCGGAATTTCGCTTATCCTTGCGTCATTTTGGAATCTAAGACAA
>RFZH01000169.1 GCA_009920815.1 Paracoccaceae bacterium | reverse complement strand
CAATCAAGCTTTCAACCGCAAAGGCACCCATGGGGGACCCTGGTGCACGATAGGCTGCGCATTTCGGACGGTTTGCCAACACATCATAGCCAATGTGCTGTAGTGCTGGCACCTGATAAGGGGCAAATGCACAATAAAGCGCCATATCCACCGGCGATCCGGGGAAAGCACCACCTTGCATGCGGAAATTTGCAACACCCGCAGTCAACATGCCATCCTTGGTCATACCAATTTTTACATCCATAGACGCCGATGCAGTCGGGCCTGTCGCCCGCAAAACTTCAGAACGTGACATGACCAACTTTACGGGGCGCCCGCCGGATTTACGGCTGAGAGCAAGCGCTAAAGGCTCCATAAAGATCGTAGTTTTCCCGCCAAAACCGCCGCCAATTTCAGAAGCAGTCACACGCAGTTGCGCTGTATCCAAACCTAACACAGCAGCACACATCCGGCGGATATACCAATGACCTTGGGTACAGACCCACATTTCGCCTTTGCCGTCAGCGCCCAACTGGCCCATGCAAGCGTGAGGTTCAATGTAACCTTGGTGCGTTGCTTCGGTTTTATAGTGACGTTCCATCACTAGATCAGCCTTGGCAAAGCCATCTTCGACATCGCCATGACCAAACTCAATATATTTAACAACGTTCGGATGCATGCCTTCGGGAACGGTTTTATTGGCAGCACCTTCGCGAATAACAGGCGCGCCTTCGGCCATTGCGTCGTCTACATCGATAACATGCGGTAGAATTTCATACTCCACCTCGATCAATTTAACCGCATCGCGTGCGATATGAGGCGACGTCGCAGCAATCGCGGCCACTGCGTGACCGTCATAAAGCGCGCGCTCACCCGCCATTGTGTTTTCTTGCAGGTCCCAATCTTCGCCCGTCAGCCCCGTTGGGAAATCAGCGCGGGTTACGATGGCTTTTACACCATCAAGGGCCTCGGCTTTAGATGTATCGATTTTGACAATGCGTGCATGTGCATGAGGCGAACGCACCACAGCAGCATGCAACATGTTCGCGGCTGCAATGTCTGCACCATAACGGGCACGACCCGTGACTTTGTCCAAACCGTCAGGGCGCGCAGGACGCGTACCGATGTAACGAAAATCGGATATGTTGGTATCTTTAGCCATTATGCAGCCCCCCGCATTTCTTCGGCGGCATCCATGACCGCGCGGATAATTTTGTCATAGCCAGTGCAACGGCACAGGTTGCCCGCCAACCAATATCGTACTTCTTCTTCGGATGGATCAGGATTTTTTTCCAACAATGCTTTTGACGCAACTAAAATGCCTGGCGTGCAGAAACCACATTGCAGAGCAGCGTGTTCAATGAATTTACGCTGCAAAGGGTGCAACGCATCACCGTTCGCCATGCCTTCGATGGTTTCAATCTGTTTGCCTTGCGCTTCGACACCTAGCATCAAACAAGAACACACCAAAGTGCCATCCACCACAACCGAACACGCGCCACAATCGCCCGTGCCACAGCCTTCTTTTGTACCTGTAAGGCCCAGACTATCACGCAGACTGTCCAATAGGCTATCACGTGTGTCAGCCAAAAATTCGACTGCCTCACCGTTTACGGTCGTCGATACGTGTACTTTACTCATACTGCTTCTCCTTTGGCACGTGCATAGGCAATTTTTGCAACGCGCTTTGCCAAGACGCCGACAACGTCTTTACGGAACTCTGCCGTACCGCGTTTGTCGGAAATAGGTTTTGCCGCCGCGCTGACCACATTCATCAAAGCCGCGATCGCTGCGTCATCCAAAGTGGTGCCAATGATGGCATCTGCCGCCTCTGGCACCAATACAACTGTTGGTGCAACCGCACCAAGTGCAACACGGGCTGATGTAATAACGTCGCCCTCAATGGTCAGATTGATGGCACACCCCACCACTGCGATGTCCATTTCTGTACGGGGTGTGAAACGCAAATATGCATCACCGCCGCCCTGTCCACGTGCAGGCAAAGTGATTGATGCGATCACTTCGCCTTTTACCAAATTAGACCGGCCCGGCCCTGCTGGAATATCCTCGATTGCGATATCGCGGACCCCGTCGGCACTAACGATTTGCGCGGTTGCGCCAGCTGCAATCAAACCAGGTACGCTGTCTGCCGCAGGTGAACCATTGCATAAGTTTCCTGCCAAGGTGGCACGGCCCTGCACTTGGGTGGATCCTACCAACTCCATCCCCTCGACGACACCAGGCCAAGCTGAAACCAAATCTGCATCCGCCCCCATCTGCGCCCCAGAAACAGCTGCACCAATGATGAAACCGCCATCGGCTGTGCGCGTGATCGCATCAACACCAGGAATATTCTTGATATCTATGATGTCATCAGGCGTTACCGCGCCCGCGCGCATCTGCACCAATACATCCGTGCCGCCCGCCAAAAAGCGCGTTACACCTGACGCATCACGCGCAATCCGTGCCGCATCTGAAAAATTCGATGGATTATGATAGTTCATACAAAACCCCTGTAATTGTCGACCAAGCTAAAAAATCGCCCAGTGCTATTTTTTCCAAACCACGCCAGGCGTGATCCGGCTTCCTCCAGCCGGAACATAATTCAGAATTTGATCAAAAGACAATGGGTGTCGTTAGGTCTGATACAATTGCGATACATCACAATCAAAACAGACCACAAGACACCATGCCTTTTATTCAAGTTTGATCTAAGCTTTTCTTGGAACATATCGCAAGATCAGTTATCGTAATTTTATCGGCTAGGATGGCTGGATCCTTAACCAACGTGTTTGTGGGAGCGCGTGGGGTGACAGGGGTTCCAGCTGGGGCTGGAACCCCATTTTATCATTACAAAGATGTTTGCCTTTAGTTTTATTCCGTCAGGAGCATAAAATATTGGGTAAAATTAGCATCTTCGCACAATTAAGTGAAAACGAAAATGGTGCACATACGGGGTATAAATCGTGTATTCCGGCCGATCAAACGCGTGGAAAATCCAATGGCTGGTAAGGCGATCCACAGTGGACGTGAACCTATTACCCCAAAGTGCCAGCATGTACCATGACGACAGAAAGCTATGCCTCATACTCTTTGATTTCACGCGAGAAAGTTGATGCAAACTGCAAATCTACTGCACGATTCGAATTACTGGCTGGCCGTTACTGCCTGAAGATTTTGTTAAATTCAGCAAAACGTAATGGGAAACCGAACCTAAGCGCCCAATGGAAAGCTGTATGTACATCGTGCGACAGGCAAAAACGCAGGCTCTGGCTAACGGTCCAAAAACTTTCGGGATAAACGCATCATTTGAAAATAATTTTTTAGTAACAATATGTAAGGTGTAGTATGTCGTTAGGGGCAACGCCCCCAACGATAGCACACCGATTAGGCAGACTTTTTGCGTCCGCCGGAGGCGTTTTTACCGCCTCCTCCAAATTTTCTTGCACCTTGTCCACGATGTGCACGTTTCGCGCCATCCGGTTTACCGCCGCCGCCGCCGAACCGTCGACGTCCTCCGCCTTTTTTCGGGGTATTATTTACAGGTGGTTCTAGGTTTCTCAGCAACTCTGCGCCGCTTGCGACCGGAATTTCTGTTTTCATCAGCTTTTCAACATCCCGCAACAGCGCAATTTCGGTCGTCGCACACAAGGTGATCGCGATGCCCGAACGTCCTGCACGGCCTGTTCTGCCGATACGGTGGATATAAGCATCTGGTTGCATCGGCAAATTTAAATTTATCACACGTTCGACATCAGGGATGTCAATACCACGCGCAGCGACATCGGTCGCACACAGAATTGTCATCTGCCCATCACGAAACGCCTTTATTGCGCGGTCACGTTGGCTTTGGCTCTTGTTGCCGTGGATTGATCCAGCATTATAGCCTTGAGCCACAAGCGCTTTCATTAATTTTTCAGTCCCAAATTTGGTCTTTACAAAAATCAACGTAGGGGCTTTGCGGTCTTGGTTCAAAATCTCGCGCAGTAGGTCATTTTTGACAGACTCGGCGACGATATGTACTGACTGCTCAACGCGTTCAGCGGCGGTACCTTCGGCGGCCATTTGCACTTTACGGGGCTTATTTAAGTAAGCGGCTGAAATCTTTTCCATCTGTTTCGACATCGTCGCCGAAAACAACATGGTTTGACGCGGCGTACCAAGCTCTGGTTCAATACGCTGTAACGCTTGCCCAAAGCCCATGTCCAACATTTGGTCGGCTTCATCCAAGACTAAATACGTCACTTGATCCAAGATCACCGCTTCGCGCTCAATCAAATCGATCAAACGGCCGGGGGTTGCGACCAAAATATCGCATCCACGTTTAAGCGCCTGCATCTGTTTTAAAATAGACTGGCCGCCCACAACGGTGACGATGCGCACTTTGGTATTTTTAGAAAGCTCTGTCAGATTGTCCGCAATCTGGTTCACAAGCTCACGCGTTGGCGCCAAAATCAACGCTTTTGGTGTTTTTGGTGCTGGTTTTCCTGGAACAGCCAAAAGCCGATCAATCAACGGCAAACCAAAAGCTAGTGTTTTGCCCGTACCCGTTTGTGCAAGCCCTAATATATCGTGGCCATCCAATGCCAGAGGGATAGCTTGTGCCTGGATAGGTGTCGGTTTGGTGAATTTCAGACGCACCAATGCGTCCTTTAATGCAGGTGCAAGACCGAGCATATCAAAATCAAACATATCATTCCTTTCTTTTGGCAAACCCAAAAGAACATCACACCCATGTCTTCATGGGCGCTAGGGGAAGCCATCTTTAAGAGCGCAGGCACATTCCCGCGATCTGGATAGCTGATCAACCCTGCGTGATGGGGGAAGAGAAAATGCTGCTGCACCCTTCGTCCAGAATGACATTCATAGGGCACGCTCACGCGGCAGCGCAGCAAGGCCGCTGTTTGTGCCCAATTAGAGTAAAAGTCAAGATCTAATTGATTTCATTCCTTGTATGCAGATTACAGAGACAAAACACAGGATCAAGGCACCCGCAGTACATACCCCAAAAGGGTAGTATTAACACCAATTAAAGTTTGGTATCCCCATCCCATAAGATAGCGAGTCCTGATTATGTTAACGACCTCACATTTTACCCCCGCAGAAATGGCATTATTTCCACACATTGCTGCCTGTCATACGCAAAACGAACTAAATCATTTCCTTAATGCAAGCGATCAGGAAGATATGCTTGCTGCGCGAAACTTGCTCG
>RFZH01000168.1 GCA_009920815.1 Paracoccaceae bacterium | reverse complement strand
TGAGGTAACTGGGATTGACCAATCTCAGCGGCGCGACAAATTAGATCGCATGTATCGCCCCGCTGCATTAGATGTTCCGATCTTGATCGCGCGTGACGCCCCTATTTCGACATTAGATCCAAACCGTTTTGGCAGCTTTAACCAAGTTGCACCGGCGGCCGGATTTGAAAGTGCGTCACAATCGGATATTGATAAAATATTGTCAGATATCCTTACCGCCGAGAATGGCGTAACCACACCCAAAGTTGTCGAAGATGCACGCCCTGCTGTGGCGTTGGTCACGACACGTGACGCTTGGGTGCAGGTTAAATCTGCCTCTGGGACAGTTGTTTTTGAAAAAATAATGCGTGCAGGCGAAGAATATATTCTGCCCCAAACTGAAACGGCACATGTGTTGCGCGCTGGTATGTCAGGTTCTGTGTATTTCGCCGTCAATGGCGAATTGTTCGGCCCGGCGGGCACAGGCGCGTCGGTTGCAAAAAACATCGAACTGTCGGTTGCAAGCTTGACCCAAGAATACGCCCCTGCGAATTTCCAACAGGATCAAGAATTGGCACGAATGGTTGCACAGTTACAGTTTTCATCATTCTCGCCCAAGCAAAACGACGAATAATACCCGAACGGCGTTGCACGATCCCGCATAAGCGCCTATGTTTGTGATATAAATTCGATCACAGAGGTCTGAGATGTCGATCAACCATGTGCGCCCATGGCGTAATATTTATCGCCGTAAATCCCGTCAAATCATGGTTGGGTCTGTACCTGTGGGGGGCGATGCACCGATTAGCGTACAGACAATGACCAATACGGTCACGACTGACATCAAAGGCACTATTGCACAAGTCCAAGCTGCTGCAGAGGCAGGCGCAGACATCGTGCGCATTTCTGTACCTGACCAAGACAGCAGCTGCGCTTTGAAAGAAATTGTGAAAGAAAGCCCTGTCCCCATCGTGGCAGATATTCATTTCCATTATAAGCGTGGAATTGAGGCAGCAGAGGCAGGTGCAGCCTGTTTGCGGATTAATCCAGGCAATATTGGCGCGCCAGAGCGGGTACGAGAAGTTATCAAAGCCGCGCGCGACCACAATTGTGCAATCCGAATTGGCGTAAATGCTGGATCGTTAGAAAAACACTTGCTCGAAAAATACGGCGAACCCTGCCCCGATGCGATGGTCGAAAGCGGCATGGATCATATCAAGATTTTGCAAGACAATGATTTTCATGAGTTCAAGATCAGCGTCAAAGCCTCTGATGTCTTTATGGCGGCGGCGGCTTACCAAGCCCTGGCAGAGGCGACCGATGCGCCAATCCATCTGGGCATCACAGAGGCCGGTGGATTGACAAGTGGAACGATTAAATCGGCCATAGGCTTGGGCAATTTATTGTGGATGGGCATTGGCGACACCATTCGCGTCTCTTTGTCCGCCCACCCTGTCGAAGAGGTAAAGGTTGGATATGAAATCCTTAAATCCCTTGGCCTGCGACATCGCGGCGTAAATATCATATCATGTCCCTCTTGCGCGCGTCAGGGCTTTGACGTGATTAAAACTGTCGAAACTCTGGAAAAACGTTTGGAACACATCAAGACACCATTAAGCTTGTCCATCATCGGATGTGTCGTAAATGGTCCCGGCGAAGCGTTGATGACCGACGTTGGCTTTACAGGGGGTGGCGCAGGTCACGGCATGGTATACTGGGCAGGTAAGCAAGATCACCGCATCGATAACGACAAAATGGTCGATCATATCGTGGAACTTGTCGAAAAGCGCGCACAGGAAATCGAAACCAGCACTGTCGTACAATGATTTCCCCAAGGTGAGACAGTCTTTTTGTACGTCTCAGGCCGATCAAGGCCGCATCGTGATAAACAACTTGGCGCCAAGTAATATCCATGGGGCGCCATGTAAGATTAGATCAACTATGTCCATTGGGCGTGTTAATTGCCCCGAAAAGATCATCGTTAATTTTTCCAATACATGGGGTTGAGGAAAAAAAGGCGCAAGCCCAAGGGTTAAGCACGCCAAGATCAGCAAAGACGTGGGCAGACGCAAAATCAGATCTTTCATTGGATCTCCGATTTAGTAAACTATGGCTGTGTTTGCTTAGCGGGCAGATCAATCACATTCAACAAGGAAAATATGAATGGGCTTTTTCGCAGATCAGTACAATCGCTTTATCAATCGGTGTGTTTGGTCATGGCAAGGATGGGCACATGTATGGCGGGCCGAACCAAGTTTACGCCAGTGGATCGTTGCAAATTTTATATCAACCCCGATTGCGCTTTGGTTGCCACTGAGCGCAGGGGAAACCGCACTTTTGGTGGCAGGCGGCATTTTGGTGCTTGCGGCCGAATGTATGAATACGGCAATCGAACGTGTCGTCGACGATATTAGCCCTGACATCAGAGACGCTGCCAAACAAGCCAAAGACGCAGCCAGTGCTGCGGTTGCGCTGACCGGTGTGGCGGTGGGCGCAGCGTGGATCATCATTGTTACGCACAATTTTTTGTAAGGAAAGTGGCGCGGTTGACGGGGCTCGAACCCGCGACCCCCGGCGTGACAGGCCGGTACTCTAACCAACTGAGCTACAACCGCGCATGTCGGGCTGGATAGGAATTTTCACAGACCACGTCAATAGAGAAAACCCATTCTTTTGCAAAAAATCTTTGTTCTCTTTGCAAGAAAATCAGTTTTTGAAAGCTCTGCAACAATCGTCTGATTAAAAACAAAAAACCGTCCACGTAGGACGGTTTTTAATGGCGCGGTTGACGGGGCTCGAACCCGCGACCCCCGGCGTGACAGGCCGGTACTCTAACCAACTGAGCTACAACCGCGCGGTACGGCGTTATTACGATTCACATGCAAGAACGTCAAGCAGATAAATTAGAAAAATTTCAGTTTGCGGTGAAATCTTTTTTCGGGGACGCATGGGTAAGATGTTTCAAATTGGATTGAATAATCTCAAATCCACCATTTTCATGAAAAGTATCAAGTAAACTTGCCTTTCGCAATTTGTCAGGACACATACACGCCCATTCCAATAATTTTAGCGCATCTTGGACTGTAATATCGTCCTGCGTCATTTGAATGGCGTCTTGGCGCCAATTATCCATCTGTGCCATATTACACCCTGTTTTTGTGGCGTTAGATATTTATCAATTCAACTCTTGATTGCGTCGACAAATAAAAAGTGTCACTTAAATTGAAATTAATATCATAGTTAACGCGGCGCCTCCACCTATTTGATCCATGAGATTTAAATACCTGACCAAATCCCTATCCCAAAGTTAAGTTTACGGAGAAAATTAGCCATATCGTGCCCTTGCGCGTCTCTGTGCAAAAGGGCAAACTGTTTCAAAATGACTCTGCTTGAATTAAACGTTTTTGTACCTATCTCTGAGTCTCACAATGGAAACAGCGCAGGTTGCCTATCTGGGGCCATGCTGTTTTGCAGATAAAAGGAAGTCTTATGACAGCACATATTAATGCATCTTATCCTGTCTTGCCGCTTCGCGACATCGTCGTGTTTCCGCACATGATAGTGCCCTTGTTTGTGGGCCGTGAAAAATCTGTGCGCGCGCTAGAAGAAGTGATGCAAAACGACAAACAAATACTTTTGTCCAGCCAAATTGACCCAGCCGAAGATGATCCCGGCGCGGACGGTATTTATCGGACAGGCGTATTGGCAAATGTGTTGCAGCTTTTGAAATTGCCTGACGGTACTGTAAAAGTGCTTGTCGAAGGACAAATGCGTGTCCATATCCAAGAGTTTTTGCAAAACGACAACTATTTTGAAGCTGTTGCAGAAACCTTGTACGAAGAGATTGGCGACGCAGACGCAAACGCCGCAATGCTAAGGTCAGTTGCCGAAGAATTTGAGCGTTACGCAAAGATCAAGAAAAACATCCCCGAAGAGGCACTCACTTCGGTTGCAGATGCGAACGAACCTGCCAAGCTTGCTGATTTGGTTGCGGGCCATTTGGGTATTGATGTCGAAGAAAAACAAGATCTTCTTGAAACGCTTACGATCAGCGATCGGTTGGAAAAAATCTATGGTTTGATGCAAGGCGAAATGAGCGTTCTTCAGGTCGAGAAAAAGATCAAAACGCGCGTCAAATCACAGATGGAACGCACGCAACGCGAATACTATTTGAATGAGCAAATGAAAGCTATTCAAAAAGAATTAGGTGATGGCGAAGAAGGTCAAAACGAAGTCATCGAGCTTGAAGAGCGGATTGAAGACGTTAAATTATCTAAGGAAGCGCGTGAAAAAGCATTGGCCGAGCTGAAAAAGCTTAAGTCCATGTCGCCCATGTCGGCAGAGGCAACGGTTGTTCGCAATTACCTTGATTGGATGCTGTCTATTCCATGGGGCGTGCGCTCACGTGTGAAAAAAGATCTTGGCAAAGCACAAGAGATATTGGACGCGGATCATTACTCGTTGGACAAGGTCAAAGAACGCATTGTCGAATATTTGGCGGTGCAGCAGCGCAGTGCGAAATTAAAAGGGCCGATCATGTGTTTGGTTGGACCTCCTGGTGTTGGTAAAACATCCCTTGGTAAATCGGTGGCCAAGGCAACAGGTCGCGAGTTTATTCGCATTTCTTTGGGTGGTGTACGCGACGAAAGTGAAATTCGCGGCCATCGTCGGACCTATATTGGGTCAATGCCTGGAAAAATCATCCAAGCATTGAAGAAGGCCAAAACAAACAATCCATTGATATTGCTTGATGAAATCGACAAGATGGGCCAAGATTTCCGTGGGGACCCAGCGTCCGCTATGTTAGAAGTTTTGGATCCAGAACAAAACGCGACATTCGTAGATCACTACCTCGAGGTAGAATACGACTTGTCAAACGTAATGTTTCTGACCACAGCCAACAGCTATAATATGCCAAGTCCCCTATTGGATCGGATGGAAATTATTTCGTTGGCTGGATATACCGAAGACGAAAAACGCGAAATTGCACAGCGCCATCTGGTGTCAAAAGCTGTCAAAAATCACGGACTCAAAAAAGGCGAGTTTGAAATATCAGACGATGCCTTGAATGCCATAATTCGTCTATACACACGCGAAGCAGGCGTGCGTAATTTGGAACGTGAAATTTCCAAAGTAGCTCGCAAAGCCGTGACCAAGATCGTCAAAGGCGAAACAAAATCTGTGAGTGTGACAGCGGAAAATCTGGATGATTTCCTAGGCGTCAAAAAGTTCCGTTATGGTT
>RFZH01000167.1 GCA_009920815.1 Paracoccaceae bacterium | reverse complement strand
AGTGTGTTCCCCGTCGCCAAATAATCTGCAATATCTTTACCCAGCGCCGTTCCCGGTGCTATGCCGCGACCAGAAAATCCGAAAACCTGAACCGTGTTTTTGGTGATCACGACTTTGGGTATCTTGGTGGTCGTCATCGCAATTTTTCCTGACCAAAATGGTCCAAGCGTGATATTTGAAAGTTGTGGAAAAATCCGATCAAAAGAACGCCGCGTCCAAGATTTGTGGATCCCGCCATGCGGCGCGTCAGTGTTTCCCATCGCGCCATAAACCAAACGGTTATCGCGTGTCATGCGAAATGACGACATGATCATGGCGGTGTCCCAACATCCTTCTTTTTGGTTCAGAATGGACTGCGCAATCTTGTCAGGGATTCTATCGCTAACGGTTTGAAAATAATAAACACACGACGTTTTTGGTGTGGTTTGAACATTATGGCTGGGTCCATAGGCATTTGTTGCGTACACGATTTTTTGTGCGCAGATCGTTCCCGACGGTGTTGTTACTGTCCAGCTATCACCATTTGGTTCGGTGCTTTTCAATACAGTGTTCTCATAAATTTGAACACCGTGTGAATGTGCGGCACGCGCCAAGCCGCGGACATAGTCAAATGGTTGAATGACCCCTGCCCGATAATCTAACAAAGCCCCGTGATAACAATCGCTTCCGACGCGTTTTGCAACTTCTGCCGCGTCTATGATCTTGGTGTCAACGCCGCGCGCTTTCCATTGCGTATTTCGCCGCTCTAGATCTTTCAGGCCGCTTTTGGAATGGGCAAGATGTAATGTACCGTTTCGGTGCGCATCGCATTGAATATTATATGTTTTAATTAAATCAAATACATCATCGGGGGCTCGTGACAGCCGGTCTATCAAACGGTTTCCTGCGTCGATCCCGAGGGTTGATATTACATCCTCTGGCGGCAACCATAAACCTGCATTGACAAGGCCGACATTGCGGCCAGACCCGCCAAAGCCCACGTGTTTTGCGTCGATGACCGCGACTTTTGCGCCTGATTTTGCAGCGTGAAGTGCGGTGCTTAATCCAGTAAACCCAGCGCCTATGACAGCAATATCAACGGTTATGTCACCAGCAAGAGGGCCATATTGGCCCTCTTCTACGGCGTTAACGTGCCAATGGTTTTGCGACATTTACCACCTTGTTAAAAAAACGCCTGTAACCCTGTTTGCGCGCGACCCAAGATCAAAGCGTGCACGTCATGTGCGCCCTCGTATGTATTAACCGTTTCAAGATTTGCCATATGTCTAAACACTTGGAAATCCTCAGAAATACCATTACCACCGTGCATATCGCGCGACAAGCGTGCAATGTCCAACGCTTTACCGCAATTGTTCCGTTTGATCATCGAAATCATTTCTGGCGCTGCGCGTGCTTCGTCCATTAAACGACCAACGCGTAACGCCGCTTGAAGACCCAGGGTGATCTCTGTTTGCATGTCGGCCAATTTCTTTTGGAACAGCTGTGTTTGCGCAAGGGGACGGTTGAATTGATGACGATCCAAACCATATTGGCGCGCCGCATGCCAGCAGAATTCAGCAGAACCCATCACACCCCAGCTGATACCGTAACGCGCACGGTTCAAGCAACCAAAAGGACCCTTTAGACCTTGCACATTTGGCAATAATGCATCTTCGCCAACTTCGACACCATCCATCACCACCTCGCCGGTGGTCGAGGCCCGCAGTGATAATTTCCCACCGATTTTTGGCGCAGAGAGACCCTTCATCCCTTTTTCCAAGATGAAGCCGCGGATTTTTCCGCCATGTTCTTCTGATTTTGCCCAAATCACAAACACATCGGCAAAGGGTGCATTTGATATCCACATTTTTGATCCGGTCAATTTATAACCGGTCGCGGTTTTTTCAGCGCGCGTTTTCATGCCAGCAGGGTCTGATCCCGCATCAGGTTCGGTCAGACCAAAGCAGCCAATAAATTCACCGCTTGCCAATTTGGGCAGGTATTTTTTGCGTTGTTCTTCGCTGCCATAGGCATAGATGGGGTACATGACTAGGCTGGATTGTACAGACATCATAGACCGGAACCCACTGTCAACGCGTTCAATTTCGCGTGCAATGACGCCATAGGTGACATAGCCTGCCCCTAGCCCACCATATTCCTCGGGAACCGTTACCCCCAGTAAACCCATTTCGCCCATTTCGCGAAAGATTGCTGGGTCTGTCACTTCATCGCGGAAAGCCGCGATGGCGCGTGGCTGCAGCTTTTCTTGGGCATAAGCGCGTGCGCTTTGCGCGAACATTCGTTCGTCTTCGGTTAATTGATCCTCAAGGAAAAAGGGATCTGACCAATCAAATTGTCCAAGATCTGGGGCGTCTTTGGCTTTCAACATGGGTGTGTCTTTCATCGTGTGATCCCTTAAAGATTATGATTTTTATTTGATATATTACAGAAAATTCGTCAAATATATAGCTTTCTTTGTATAAGTTTATGAGTATTATGAATATATGATGAAACGTTACAATCCTCAATTTCCATCACTGGCTTCTTTGCGCGCCATCGAGGCGTTGGACCGATTGGGAACTGCTTCTGCGGTGGCTCAAGAATTGGGCATGACCCAGTCTGCCGTTAGCCGTCAGATCCAACAATTTGAACAGCAATATAGAACGGCGTTGGTAAGGCGCGAAAAACAAAGGTTATATTTGACACCAAAAGCGCGTGAATTTGCACATTCTATTCGTCACGCCTTGGATCATATCCATCAGTCAACATTGATGTTTCAAATGGAACAACCCACTGCGGGATCGTTGACATTGGGAATATTGCCCGCATTTGGGATGCGTTGGTTGATGCCGCGTTTGGCCGATTTTTCCGAACGCCATCCAGATGTCACAATCAACATGTTGACCCGACTTGTGCCGTTTGATTTTGCCACAGATTCCGCAGACGCCGCATTGCATTACGGGCGGCCATCGTGGCCTGGAACCCAAGCGCTGTTATTGCAACACGAAAAGTTGGTTGTGGTTTGCCACCCTGATTTGGCAAATGGTCAAACCCTCGATCTAGAGGCGTTGGCACAGATGCCATTGCTGCATATCGCATCGCGGCCGGATGCTTGGCAAAACTGGTTTAAGCGGCAAGGTTGGGACAGTCCGATAAAAACGCGCGGAATTGTCTATGATCAGTTTTCGACCATTGCACATGCCTGCGCACAAGGGTTGGGCATTGCTTTGATGCCTGAATTTACCGTTGAACACGATATCGCTGCCGAGCGTTTGATACAGCCCTATATCGGCGATGGACGGACCGATGAAGCCTATTACCTTGTTTGGCCCGAAGGCCGCCCTATGTCAGGTCCCCTGCAGGTGTTTCATGATTGGATAGAAACGGCCCGCAATCGTTGAATTTGTTTTACGTATGATCTGGAAACAGAGTTTTTCCTAAAGTGCGCTAATACTTGCGTGAATTTTCCTTATAGTTGCATTGGGGGGATTTTCAAACATCCCATGTTTTCAAATTAAGGACGGTTTGTCGTGCAGATGGCGCGCCTTCGTGGTATTTTCATTACCCCTGACGCATCAAGCGATCATTTTGCGGTGCCCAGTGCCGGCTATATGTGTATGTCTTTTAACGAATTCCAAACAACCCTGCCCGCGCTGCACGAGGTACAAGATGTGTCGTGTTGGCTATTTTGTCCAACCTATGATGCATTTGATGTGCTTAGATTGCTAACGCAGAATAAATATGAAAACGCGCTAACCTGCTATTTTCATGCGCTGGCGCGTCCTGAAATGATCCAAATGGAATTAACGCAGGGATTTCCAAATATTGAAATTACCCTGCTGCAAACAGATACTGCCGATACCGCTGTTTTGAACCATCTTTCATCGATAATGCGCAACGGCCCAGTTTAGGTACGATTTTCAAACTCTTTATTCAATGTTCGTACGACATCCACCACATCGGGTTGCTGGGTCAAGCGCAGGCGCTCTGCGCTGATGATGGTTTTTAGGCGATCTTCAGTCGCCTCTAGGTCATCGTTTACCAATACATAATCGTACTCAGGCCAATGGCTGATTTCATCGCGTGATTTGGCCATGCGATTATCAATCACCTCTTTGCTGTCTTGGCCGCGCGAGATCAGCCGTCGTTCTAGTTCTGGGATCGACGGTGGTAGGATGAAAATAGACAGCACGTGTTTACCAAGCGCTGAATTGCGAACCTGTTGTCCGCCTTGCCAATCAACGTCGAACAACACATCCTGCCCACCATTGATTGCGCTTTCAACAGGGCCTTTCGGGCTACCGTAAAAATTACCGAACACTTCTGCATGTTCCAACATTTCGCCGCGATCAACCATTTGAATGAACTCTTCGCGTGTATGAAAGTAATATTCGCGACCATGCTCTTCGCCCGGGCGTGGGGCACGTGTTGTGGCCGAGATCGAAAAACGCATGCCGGTATCCCATGCCAACAGCCGTTTGGCCAAAGTTGATTTTCCAGCCCCTGACGGAGAGGATAAAATAATCAAAAGACCGCGGCGCGCCATTGTTTTATTCGACATTTTGTACCTGTTCCCGAATTTGATCGATAATGGTTTTTAGCTCTAAACCCACTTGGGTCAATTGATTATGTTGTGCTTTTGAACACAGGGTATTTGCTTCGCGATTGAATTCTTGGGTTAAAAAATCAAAGCGCCGCCCAATGGCCCCACCATCGGCCAAGAGGTCACGCGCAGCCGTGATATGTCCATTCAATCGATCAATTTCTTCTTGCACATCTTGTTTGATCAACAAAGTTGCGATTTCTTGGGCAACGCGATCTTGATCAATTTCCACGCTTTGCGAAAGCAGTCTTTTCAAGCTTTCGTTAAATGTCGTTTCAATTTTGCTTTGGCGTTCGGGCAGCAAGGCAGTTGCTTGCGTGACCCGTATTTCTATGTCGGTGATGGCCCGATGTAAGACGTCGGCAAGTGCGCGGCCTTCGTCCTGTCGACTTTGGATAAACATTGCCAAAGCCGCGTCGCAGGCCGCCTCGATCGCCGGCTTTAGCGCGTCGCTTGTGTCTTGTGCCACGTCTTGAACGTCCAATATGCCACGCAGCGCCAAGATGTCTGTCGCTGTAGAGGGTGCAAGGTTTACGTGATGATCCATCGCGCTTTGTTCAATTTCGCCCAAAGCGGATAACACCACACCCAACATGTCTTTGTTCAAGGCTAATTGTGGTTCTGCTTCGGCGCGGGTCGATAATCGTATTGTGACATTAATAGATCCTCGCTTTACCTGCGCTGCCATACGGGAACGGATCGATTGTTCCAGGCCATCAATCCCATCAGGGACGCGAATTTTAAGGTCTAGCCCACG
>RFZH01000166.1 GCA_009920815.1 Paracoccaceae bacterium | reverse complement strand
TGGCGGATTAATCCGCCACCCATTCTTTTTTCTCTTTACACAGCTTAATCTTTCGGATGGTTAACCGCCATCAACAGAGGACCTGTATCAATGGCGACCCAACATTCTCGCTCAGCTGCCCGATTAATGATGGCTCCGGCCGTTACCCTATTATTGGGTTGGATGCTCGTCCCTCTTGTGATGACACTGTATTTCTCGTTCAAAAAATACCTGCCATTGCGCGGTGGTGATCTGGGCTGGGTTGGTTTTGACAACTATGTTCGGTTTGTGACCAGCAGCGCATTTTGGCCAAGCGTTTCAGCCACCTTGATGATTGTGGGCGGCGTTTTAGCCATTACCATCACGCTTGGTGTTTTGTTGGCGCTTTTGTTGGACCAACCGATTTGGGGTCAGGGCATTGTCCGCATTTTGGTGATTGCGCCGTTTTTCGTCATGCCCACCGTATCAGCCTTGGTTTGGAAAAATATGTTTATGGATCCAAACTATGGGTTACTCGCGTATTTGTGGAAATTCTTTGGGGCAGAACCTATTCAGTGGATGTCCCAGGCATCTTTGCCATCCATCATTATGATCGTCAGCTGGCAATGGTTGCCGTTCGCAACGTTGATCCTGTTGACCGCAATCCAATCGTTGGACAGCGAACAGCTTGAGGCATCCGAAATGGATGGTGCTTCGGTGTTAAAGCGGTTTTGGTACATCATTTTACCGCATTTGGCGCGTGCGATTACGGTTGTCTTGTTAATCCAAACAATCTTTTTGTTATCAATCTTTGCAGAAATCTTTGTGACCACAGGCGGCGCCTTTGGCAGCAAAACCCTCAGCTATCTTATCTTTCAGCGCGTTCTCGAAAGCCAAAACATTGGTTTGGGGTCCGCGGGCGGCGTCTATGCCATCATCCTTGCCAATATCGTTGCGATTTTCCTAATGCGCATCGTTGGTAAAAACTTGGACAACTAGGGGCGTATAATGGCACGTAGCGTTACCACACAACGAAAAGCGATTAATACGATATTGGCGTGGGCCATCGGGCTGTTAATCTTTTTCCCTATCCTTTGGACCATCCTGACCAGTTTCAAGACCGAAGGACAGGCGATTGCGGATCCACCCTTGTTTCTGTTTTTTGATTGGACATTGGAAAACTATTTCATTGTCCAAGAACGATCCGATTATATGAGATATCTGACGAATTCCATCATAATTGCGGGCGGTTCAACACTCTTGGGTATCATTATCGCAGTGCCTGCGGCCTGGTCTATGGCGTTTGTGCCATCCAAGCGCACCAAAGATATTTTGATGTGGATGTTATCTACAAAAATGCTGCCTGCGGTTGGTGTTCTGTATCCAATATACATCTTGTTCATTGAACTTGGGCTTTTGGACAGCCGGATGGGTTTGGTTGTGGTATTGATGCTGATCAACCTGCCGATTATTATCTGGATGCTGTATACCTATTTCAAAGAAATCCCTGGTGAAATCCTAGAAGCAGCACGCATGGATGGTGCGACCCTGCGCGAAGAGATCCTGTATATTCTTACCCCTATGGCGATCCCGGGGATTGCGTCGACAATATTGCTGAACGTGATCCTTGCGTGGAACGAAGCGTTTTGGACACTGAACCTAACCGCGGCCAAGGCCGGTCCATTGACCGCCTTTATCGCAAGCTATTCAAGCCCCGAAGGGTTGTTTTACGCAAAACTTAGCGCGGCTTCCACAATGGCGATTGCGCCGATCCTCATTCTTGGCTGGTTCAGCCAAAAACAACTTGTCCGCGGCCTAACCTTTGGCGCGGTGAAATAAGGACGAAAACTATGGGACGTATTGTACTTGATAAAGTGGTCAAACGCTTTGGGGATGTCGAAGTCATCCCACCCCTAGATCTGACCATCGAAGAAGGCGAGTTCACTGTTTTCGTCGGTCCTTCGGGGTGCGGTAAGTCAACGCTTTTACGTTTGATTGCCGGCTTAGAAGACGTGAGCGATGGCCAAATCAACATCGACGGCCAAGATGCGACAGCTTTGCCTCCGGCCCAGCGCCGCTTGGCGATGGTGTTTCAGTCCTATGCGCTTTATCCCCATATGAGCGTTCGCAAAAACATTGCGTTCCCATTAAAAATGGCGGGTTTACCCAAAGAAGAACAAGATAGACGGGTCGCAGCCGCAGCTGCTGCGTTGAACCTAAATGATTATTTGGATCGTCGCCCGGCGCAATTGTCTGGCGGTCAACGCCAGCGTGTCGCCATTGGCCGTGCAATCGTCCGCGAACCTGCAGCCTTTTTGTTTGATGAACCACTCTCTAACCTAGACGCCGCGCTGCGCGTTGGAATGCGCTTGGAAATTTCTGAGCTGCATAAACGTTTGAACACCACCATGATTTATGTAACCCACGACCAAGTCGAAGCCATGACGATGGCCGATAAAATTGTGGTCCTGCAGGCAGGTGTGATCGAACAGGTCGGCAGTCCGTTGGAACTATATCATTCGCCCCGTAACCTGTTTGTTGCAGGCTTTATCGGTAGCCCAAAGATGAACTTTATGACAGGCGAAGAAGCGTCAAAACGCGACCGGTAGCCCAAAGATGAACTTTATGACAGGCGAAGAAGCGTCAAAACGCGACGCACAAACAATCGGCATTCGACCAGAACATATCGACGTATCGACCCAAAGCGGCGTTTGGAAAGGTCGTGTTGGGGTCTCGGAACATTTAGGATCAGACACATTCTTGCATGTGCTTGAAACAGGCCTCGCTGACTCCATCACTGTGCGTGTTGACGGTGAATTCGGTGTCAAACACGGCGATACCGTTTGGTTAAGCCCACAAGAGGATAAAATCCATCGTTTTGATGAAAAGGGTTTGCGGAAATGACAGGGCGGCTTGTTGGTAAATCGGCGCTTATTACGGGATCTGCACGTGGTATCGGCAAACATTTTGCGCAACGCTATTTAGCCGAGGGCGCAACGGTTGCGATCGCGGATATTAATTTGAACGCAGCAGAACAAACCGCCAAAGAACTGGGTGCCGGGGCTTATGCGGTTTATATGGACGTAACCGATGTTGCGTCGATCAACGCGGCCATTGCATCGGTTGTCGATCATGCGGGCAAGCTGGATATCTTGATTAACAACGCTGCGCTTTTTACCGCGTCACCCACCGTAGAAATTAGTACGGCAGAGTTTGACAAGCTTTACGCGGTCAATGTTTTTGGCACGCTGTTTTCAATTCAAGCGGCTGCAAAACAGATGATTGCCCAAGGTCATGGCGGCAAGATAATCAATATGGCCAGCCAAGCAGGTCGCCGCGGTGAACCTTATGTTGCGGTTTATTGTTCAACAAAAGCGGCCGTGATTTCAATCACGCAATCTACAGGGCTAGATCTGATCAAACATGGGATCAACGTCAACGCCATTTCGCCGGGTGTCGTAGAGGGCGAACATTGGGATCATGTCGATAGCCTATTTGCAAAGTGGGAAGGCAAAGCGCTGGGCCAAAAGAAAAAAGAGGTTGCCGCAGGCGTTCCTTTTGGTCGTTTTGGGAAACCAGACGATTTGGTCGGCATGGCCGTTTTCTTGGCGTCGGATGATGCCGAATATGTTGTTGCACAAACTTATAATGTGGATGGTGGACAATGGATGAGTTGATCACGCTATCAAACGCCACTTTGGATCAAATACCCGCACATGTTTCGCGGCCCATCTATGACCGATCTGCGCTGCGTGCCGGTATCGTTCATATCGGTTTGGGAAATTTTCATCGTGCGCACCAATCTTGGTATTTGCACCGGTTAATGCAGGATGGTTTGGCGCAGGATTGGGCCATTATCGGCGCAGGTGTGCGCAGCTATGATGCGGCGCAACGCGAAAAGTTGATCGCGCAAGATTGCTTGACCACCTTGATCGAACTTGATCCAAAGGGCAGCTCGGCCGAGGTTGTGGGATCAATGATTGATTATATCCCGATCACGGCGGGGAACGTGGATTTAATCGAACGTATGTCCCAGCCAGACATCCGCATCGTTGCACTGACGGTGACAGAAGGCGGCTATTACATAGACCCCGTAACCAAGGGGTTTGATGTTTCCCACCCAGATATTCAACATGACGCACAGAACCCGCAGTCCCCAATAACCGCATTTGGGGCGATGGTTGCAGCTTTGAAAAATAGACGCGAAAGCGGTGTTGGGCCGTTCACGGGCATGACGTGTGACAACCTGCAAGGAAACGGCGCAATTTTGCGTCAAACGCTTGTCGGTTTGGCGCAGTTAAGTGATCCGGACTTGGCTAAGTGGATTGATGAAAATTGTTCATTCCCCAATTCTATGGTGGATTGCATTGTCCCTGCAACGGGTGACAAAGAACGCGCTTTGGTGCGCGAATTTGGGATTGATGACGCGGTGCCTGTCACCCACGAGAATTTTCGCCAATGGGTGATCGAAGACGATTTTTGTGCTGGGCGTCCTGCATGGGAAACTGTCGGTACCACGCTTTCCGACAAAGTGCATGATTTCGAGGCGATGAAAATTCGCATCCTAAATGGTGGCCACCAAGTCATCGCAAACCCGGGCGAAATTCTGTCAGTCGATACGATTGCGGGCTGTATGGCGCATTCGCACATTTCAAAGCTGTTCCGAAAGGTCGCGCTGAACGAAGTCGTTCCACATGTAAAACCCGTCCCAGGCATGGATCCTGTCGACTATGTTGATCTTATTGATGAACGGTTTTCTAATCCAAAAATTGTTGATACGGTCCGCCGTGTTGCGTTTGATGGCTCATCGCGGCATACGGGATTTATTTTACCGGTCTTGCGGGATGCATTGGCCGCAGGCACACCCTGCGATGGGCTTGTCTTGACCCAAGCTATGTGGGCTCGGATGTGTTTTGGCACCCGCGAAGACGGCAGCGTCATTGACGCAAATGATCCATTTTGGGATGATCTTATGCCCGTTGCACGACGGGCCAAAGACACGCCAGCGGCCTGGATTGAGCAATCTCAGGTTTACGGTGATCTCGCAAAAAACGAATATATCCGCGAACGCTTTACCTATTGGTTGGGTGTGATTTGGGAAAAGGGCGCAGTTGCGGCCATGGATGAATATCTGGGCTAAATCTTGTGTTGTCCATGTCTTTGCGCATGCGTTAGGGTCTTGTAAAAGACCCTAACAAAGTGAGTGGTATGCCAAAAACAATCATGGTGATCGGGGCGGGTGTTGTTGGCCTTGCCTGCGCGCGCGGTCTGTCGATGGCTGGGTTTGATGTTCTCGTCACTGAACAGCATGCCCAGATCGGAACCGAAGTCAGTGGCCGAAATTCGGGTGTGATTCATGCGGGTATTTATTACCCGACGGGATCAGAAAAAGCGAAATACTGT
>RFZH01000165.1 GCA_009920815.1 Paracoccaceae bacterium | reverse complement strand
TGTCTTGGCGCGCATTGGCATGTGCCAAACCATCCGATAACCAAAGGCTGTCAAATGTCGTCTCAGTCATCTGTGCTAAGGCTTGCTGTGCGCGCTTGGGATCCAATTCAACGGGCTTTGGATCCCAGTTTTCAAAAAACGCTATTTGATCTTGCGGCGATTTCCAGACCACCCCGCCAGGTTCTGCCAAATCCAAGACTGCAAAACGCTCTTCGGTGCCCAGCGCCTCCCGGAGGTGTTCCAAAACATAGCGCTTGCTTAATTTGCTTGTATTTGCATGCGCCCAGCCTCCGTCCACGACAATCATTGTCTGACCGCGCTTTTGGGTCGCACCAGGACTATTTTTCAACATGGGCCCGGCAAGCGCAATAATAATCAAGCCAACCACAAAACAGCGCAAAAGTATAAGCCACCATGGTGTTTTTGCGGCACTGGTTTCGCGATCTTTCAGACCCTGCAGCAATGTAACCGCCGAAAAGAGAATTCTTTTTGGCTGCGGTGGCAAAGCACGCAAAATCACCCAAAGTAAAGGCAATAGGATCAATGCACCTAGGATAAGTGGCGATGAGAACGCTAAGCTGCTCATGCATTTCCTCGACGCGTTAGATATCGGTACAACGCGAGCATGGCCTCAAGCGGGGGGTGATCTAGTTGGTGCAAATAGATGTCCCACCCAGCAGCGGCAGCCAACCTTTCGAGCCTGCGGCGCCGATCCGCAAGACGGGTCAGATAATCCTGTCTAAGCGCTGCGGCCTGATTGGTGTGAAAGGTAATTTGACCCAAGGCGCTGGAAAAAAGCGCAGCGCCATCAAATCGGAAAGTCATTTCTTGCGGGGTTAGAATCTGCACCAAAACCCCCCTAACAGAAGACGCCTTAGCAAGAGCAAGAAAATGTTCGACAACACTGAGATCGCCCAAGAAATCTGAAAACAAGAGTGCTTTGGATTTCCTCTCAAACACCACATTCATGGTATCGGCATATTCGGACGGTGTTTGTTTCAAAAAAGCGTCATGGATCCTTTGCAAGTGTTGTGAACCAAACCCAGATTGAACGGGTTGTCCAATCTCGGATATTTTTTCCCCTGCTTGTTCGGCACAGATACCCAGCGCGAGCGCTAAGACCATCGCGCGGTGAGATTTTGTTGGCGGGCCCGAAAGGCGCATCGTTTCAGATGGATCAACCCAGAGAGACAGCGCTTGTGGGACTCTCCATTCCGTTTGACGTACAAACGTCTGATCCGATTTGGCAGAGCGTCTCCAATCAATATCAGCCAGACGATCAACCCCATTAACAAACGGCTTAAATTGCCAAAATTCGTCACCCCATCCATATCGACGTCGGCCATGCTGCCCATTTATAAAAGAAGCCGCAAGTTCACGCGCCTCAAGCATCAGCGGTGGAACACTGACCGCAAGTTCAACGGCGTCATGATGTGCCGATTCGCCCTGTTTCATGCCGCACGCCCAGCGCCTTTACCCGCAGCTTTGATATCTTGCAAAATGGCATTGATAACATCGACAACCTGAACTCCCGATGCTTGGGATGCAAACCGCAATGACACGCGATGCATCAACACAGAAGGCGCAAGCGCCACAACATCCGCCCAAGTCGGCGCAAACCGTCCCTTTAGGGCTGCATGCGCACGTATTCCAGATGCAAATGCTTGCGCGGCGCGTGGGCCGGGCCCCCATGAAAAATGTTCATTGGCCAAAGAATGCGATTCGGCTGAATTGGGACGACAGGCGCGAACAAGACGCAAAATATCGTCCATCAAATCCTGGCCTATTGGCATCTGCCTGATCAATTCTTGCGCCGCGATTAACGATTCTGCATCAAAAATAGAATGTACATCTGCATCTGTCGTTCCTGTTGTTGACAAAATAATATCGCGCTCGGTTTCAAAATCAGGATAGCCAACCACGACCTGCAACAAGAACCGATCTAACTGGGCTTCGGGCAGAGGATAGGTTCCTTCTTGTTCAATCGGGTTTTGTGTCGCCAAGACGTGGAAAGGTTGCGCCAGATTATGGGTTGCGCCAGCAATTGAAACCTGTCGTTCTTGCATCGCCTGCAAAAGTGCAGATTGGGTGCGTGGGCTAGCGCGGTTGATTTCATCAGCCATAAACAATTCACAAAAAATCGGACCTTTCACATACCGAAAGTGTCGTTTGCCTGCATCGTCTTGGTCCAATAATTCAGATCCCAAAATGTCGCTTGGCATCAGATCTGGCGTAAACTGCACACGTGACATTTTCAATCCACACACTGTGGCCAGCGTATCCACCAATCGTGTTTTCCCTAAACCAGGTACCCCGACCAACAAGCAATGCCCACCTGCCAATACTGCGCTCAGTGATTGAACAACGACATTCTTTTGGCCAATAAACCGCGCACCAATCTGTGCCTGCGCAGCGTCAAGCTGTTGCGACAATGCGTTCAGCGCAGTGGCCAGTTTTGCTGGGTCTGACATATGGTGCTCCTGTTGAAATAGGTTATAGTGACGAATGTAACCTATTCATTAAAAATGGCAAAGCAATGGATCGTGATACAATTTCAAAACCGACCGCCGACGGATTGGCACATGCGGCGCGTCAAGTTCAAAAATCAAAAGGTCCACCCCCAGTGCACCTTTGGAATCCGCCATTTTGTGGTGATCTTGACATTCGCATCGCGCGTGATGGCACCTGGTTTTATCTGGGCACGCCGATTGGACGTTTTGAGTTGGTAAAATTATTTTCATCAATTCTACGCAAAGATGGTGAAAAATACTTTCTTGTGACACCCGTCGAAAAGGTTGGCATCAAAGTTGATGACGCCCCCTTTTTGGCGACCGATTTCACACTCAAAAAAATAGATGGTGAACAAAGCATCGTTTTTGAAACCCACGTCGGAGATTTTTCGCCAGCGGGCCCAGACAACCCTATTCGAGTCGTACGTGATCCTGTCACCGATGAACCAACCCCATATGTGCATATCCGTCGCGGCATGGAAGCACTGATTGATCGCAAGAGTTTTTATCGTCTGGTCGAAATCGGTGAGCATGAACACCATGATGGTGCGCAATGGTTTGGCATCAATTCCGGGGGTACATTTTTTCCAATCATTCCATCTAGCGAGCTAGAATAATTGCACACAAAATGACTGCGCGGAAGATTTGGTTGATTTACATTCAATTTACAGAATATTAATAGGTTCTAGAAGGAGCCCAATATGATACACCCTAAATACGCGCAAATTGTTTTTGGCCTGATTGTTTCCGGCATTATGTCATTGATCGTCTCTGGAATCGCGACATTTCGTGCACAAGGCGTTATCGATAACTTTTTTACGAGTTGGATGGCGGCATGGGGTCTGAGCTGGGCAATCGCTTTCCCAACAATTGTGACAATTTCACCAATCGTACGCCGGCTTGTATCCCGTCTGACAAAGACAGTTTGAGAAAATAGTGTTTTGGGGCTCTGCCCCAAACCCCGGGATATTTTTAGACAAAAAATGATCGTTTTCGCGATCAATGTGCCTCGGACCAATTGGCACCTTTGCCTGCGTCTACGATGAGAGGCACGTCCAAATGAACGACCGGAGCAGCCGCATTTTCCATAACCGCACGTGCGGTTTCTATCAAATCGTCAACGGCTGCATCCTCGACCTCAAACAATAATTCGTCATGCACCTGTAAGAGCATTTTTGCAGGCAGATGTGCAATTGCTGCAGGCATACGGATCATTGCGCGACGGATAATGTCGGCGGCTGTCCCTTGGATCGGAGCGTTAATCGCAGCGCGTTTTGCAAACCCGGCTGTTGGCCCTTTGGCATTGATCTCGGGCGTGTGGATTACACGACCAAATAGAGTTTTCACGCAATTATTTTCACGCGCGAACTGCACTGTTTGATCCATATATTCTTTGATACCAGGAAAACGTTCAAAATAACGATCAATGAAACCCTGCGCTTCTGCGCGCGGAATGCGTAGGTTCCGCGCAAGACCAAAGCCAGAAATGCCATAGATTACGCCAAAATTAATTGCTTTTGCCTGACGCCGTATATCGGACGTCATTTGATCAAGTGGGACGTCAAACATTTCAGAGGCCGTCATCGCATGGATGTCCAGACCGTCGCGAAACGCCTGTCTGAGTGCATCAATTCCAGCAACATGCGCCAGAATGCGCAATTCGATTTGGCTATAGTCCAAACTGACCAAAGTTTTTCCATGGGGCGCAACAAAGGCTTCGCGAATGCGTCGGCCATCTTCGGAGCGGACAGGAATGTTTTGTAAATTAGGATCAGTTGACGCCAGGCGTCCAGTGTTTGCGCCGGCGATTGAATAGGATGTATGAACGCGCCCGGTTTCGGGGTTTATGTGATCTTGAAGAGCGTCAGTATATGTTGACTTTAGTTTTGAAAGCTGACGCCAATCTAAGACACGCCGCGGAAGCTCGTGAACCGTTGCAAGATCTTCGAGGATATCTGCGCCTGTCGCATAAGCACCGTTCTTGCCTTTTTTACCGCCTTCATATCCAAGCTTATCAAACATAATTTCGCCCAATTGCTTGGGTGAACCGACATTGAATGTTTCACCCGCAAGAGCGTGGATTTCCGCCTCTAAACATGCCATTTTTTGTGCAAACGCGTTGGACATGCGTGACAGAGTTTCGCGGTCAACCTGAATGCCCGTCCGTTCCATCTGGGCCAACACAGGGATCAAGGGACGCTCTAACCCTTCGTAGACTTGGGTGACTTTGCTTTGGTGCAATTGCGGTTTGAACATGTCCCACAAACGTAAGGTAATATCTGCGTCCTCAGCTGCGTATTTCGTGGCCTCTTCAATTGGAACACGGTCAAAGGTTATTGCCGCTTTTCCAGCACCCAACAAAGATTTTATCGAAATTGGTTCGTGGTTGAGGTACCTTTGGGAAAGGGCATCCATACCATGTCCATGCAACCCACCGTGCATCGCATAAGACATCAACATCGTGTCATCAATCGGCGCAATGGTGATGCCATAATTTGCAAAAATTTTTGCGTCATATTTCATATTCTGGCCGATTTTAAGTACTGATGGATCCTCAAGCATAGGCTTGATCAGAGCGAGCGCTGCGTTGAGGTCACATTGACCGTCTGCAAGTTTCGAGGACCCAAACAGATCATCTGACGCGCCATCCTTATGCGTCAGCGGGATGTAACAAGCTTTGCCCGCATTGATGCAGAGCGATATCCCAACCAGTTCGGCCTGCATTTCATCAAGTGACGTGGTTTCTGTATCGACAGCAACATAGCCGGTGCTGTAAGCATCCTCGATCCAGCGGTTCAAGGCGTCAAGGTCCGTCACGCAGTCATAGCTTGAAGTATCAAATGCGACGGCCTCAGGGGCGGTGATGACACTG
>RFZH01000164.1 GCA_009920815.1 Paracoccaceae bacterium | reverse complement strand
CCGTTCAAATCCTCGTCATCGATGGTCATGCCGTCAAGCTGATTTGAAAGATCTTGACGGGTTTTTTCCAAGTCAATTGGGGCAAGGTGTTTGCCGGGGCGGTCGAGGTTAGGTTTTTCACCTTTCAGCACCTTGTTCACGATACTATCGGGGAAACCACCATGCGGTTGGCCCAGATTGCCGCGCATCATATCGACAACACTGTCTGGAAAGGCGACATCGGTATCTGGATCTTCGACTTGGGTACGGGTTAGGTTTTGTGCGACCATCATCAACGCCATGTCGCCAACGACCTTGGAAGACGGTGTTACCTTGACGATATCCCCAAACATTTGATTTACGTCCGAATATGTGCGGGCGACATCGTGCCAACGGTCCTCAAGCCCCATGGAACGCGCTTGCGCTTTGAGGTTGGTGAATTGGCCGCCGGGCATTTCGTGCAGGTACACTTCGGACGCTGGGGCCTCGAGCCCGCTTTCGAAGGCGGTATATTGATGGCGCACCTGTTCCCAGTAATCGGAAATTGTGCGGATATTTTCGATGTCTAGGCCTGTGTCGCGATCTGTGTGGCGCAGGGCTTCGACGATGGATCCCAAACACGGCTGCGATGTGCCGCCAGAAAAGGCATCCATGGCCGCGTCGACGGCATCCACGCCCGCATCTGCAGCGGCCAAAATCGTGGCGGCGGCAATGCCGGATGTATCGTGGGTGTGGAAATGGATCGGCAGCCCGACTTCTTCTTTCAACGCTTTGACCAACGCGCGCGCAGCGGCGGGTTTTAATAGGCCAGCCATGTCTTTTAGGCCCAGAACATGGGCACCGGCATCGCGCAAATCCTGCCCCATTTTGACATAGTATTTCAGGTCATATTTCGCACGATCTGGGTTCAGGATGTCGCCGGTATAACAAATCGTGCCTTCGCACACTTTGTTCGCTTCGATCACTGCATCCATGGCGACGCGCATGTTTTCAACCCAGTTGAGGCTGTCAAAGACGCGGAACACATCGATGCCTTTGGCAGCCTCGGCCACGAAAGATTGCACCACGTTATCGGGATAATTGGTGTAGCCCACGCCGTTTGAGGCGCGTAACAACATTTGCGTCATCAGGTTTGGCATAGCCGCCCGCAGATCGCGCAGGCGTTGCCATGGGCATTCTTGCAAGAACCGGTAAGCCACATCAAATGTCGCGCCCCCCCAACATTCGACCGAAAACAGTTGCGGCAGGTTGGCCGCATACGCGGGTGCGACCTTGATCATATCAATTGACCGCATACGGGTTGCCAACAGGGATTGATGCCCGTCGCGCATTGTGGTGTCGGTGATTAACAGTTGTTTTTGTTTCAACATCCAATCCGCAACGGCCTTTGGCCCCTTTTGTTCCAACAGGTTCCGAGTGCCATAGGATATTTGACCATCGTGTTTGGGCGGTACGGGCGTGCGCAAATCTGCGGCCGGTTCTGGACGGCCCGCAGTTTCAGGATGACCGTTTACCGTGATATCCGCGATATAGGTCAACACTTTGGTGCCGCGGTCGCGACGTTTGCGGAATTGGAACAGATCAGGCGTTTCGTCGATGAATTTGGTGGTATATTCGTTTGACAGGAACGTCGGATGTTTCAACAGGTTTTCGACAAAGGCGATGTTGGTTGCGACGCCGCGAATGCGGAATTCGCGCAGCGCACGGTCCATGCGTAAAATCGCCTTTTCCGGTGTCGGTGCCCATGCGGTGACCTTGACCAACAAACTGTCATAATACCGCGTGATCACGCCCCCTGAATAGGCGGTGCCACCGTCCAAACGGATCCCCATGCCCGTGGCCGAGCGATAGGCGGTGATGCGGCCATAGTCAGGGATGAAATTGTTTTGTGGATCTTCGGTCGTGACGCGGGTTTGCAGGGCATGGCCATGCAGCGTGATGTCGGCTTGACAGGTTTTGCCCGTTGCCTCGGCCAAAGTTTTACCCTCGGCAATCAGGATTTGTGCCTGAACGATGTCGATGCCGGTGACCTCTTCGGTCACGGTGTGTTCAACTTGGACGCGGGGGTTGACTTCGATGAAATAGAAATTGCCGCTGTCCATATCCATCAGGAATTCAACGGTACCCGCGCATTCATAATTCACATGCGCACAGATGCGGCGACCCAGGTCACAGATTTCGTCACGTTGATCTTGGGTCAGATACGGGGCAGGGGCGCGTTCAACGACCTTTTGGTTGCGACGTTGGACGGAACAATCGCGTTCCCACAGGTGATAGATTTCGCCGTGCTTATCACCCAAAATCTGCACCTCGACGTGGCGGGCACGGGTGATCATTTTTTCCAAATACCCTTCGCCGTTGCCAAAGGCGGCTTCGGCCTCGCGGCGACCTTCCAACACTTTGTCGGCCAGTTCGTCGGCGTTATAGATCGGGCGCATGCCACGACCCCCGCCGCCCCATGATGCCTTTAGCATCAAGGGAAAGCCGATCTCGGCGGCCTCAGTACGGATGGCGTCCATGTCGTCGCCCAGAACTTCGGTCGCGGGAATGACGGGTACACCCGCGGCCATCGCGACCCTGCGCGCGGATGCTTTATCGCCAAGGGCGCGCATGGTTTCAGCCCTTGGACCGATAAATGTGATCCCGTTCGCAACGCAAGCGTCCACAAAGTCAGGATTTTCGGATAAAAGTCCATAGCCGGGATGAATGGCATCAGCACTGCATTCACGTGCCACGCGGATGATTTCGTCGATTGACAGATATGCCTGTACAGGTCCCATGCCTTCGCCAATGCGATAGGCTTCGTCCGCCTTGAACCGATGCAGGGACAGCTTGTCCTCTTCTGCGAAAACGGCGACCGTTTTCTTGCCCATTTCATTTGCTGCCCGCATGATGCGGATCGCAATTTCCCCGCGGTTGGCAATCAGGATTTTTTTGAAATCAGGCATGGTACGACCTCCGATTGATAAAGGTCAATTTTGTTGACCTAATATTGAGCTGTTGTGATGCTGCACTGCAGAAGAACGGCTGTCAACTGCCTTTGTAATAATTCTGTAACATTTGGAAAGAATATTTTGTGATCAAATATTGTGATCACAAAAATTAGTAAAACACTGTGGAGTGCCATAAAACATTGGCAAAATGTTATTGCAAATTCGCGAACATTTGATGCGAGATTGCGACGTAAATTTATGTCAATATACATGACATAAATTGGAGGCAGAGGTTTTTCGTCTAACGCAACAGCAAATTTATAGTGAATTGAGAACATATAATGAACATCCTCTTTTCAAATCCAAGATCTGGCGTTAACTTATCTGCATGAGCAGCTTTGATGAATCACATGCCTTTGAAGGGGCAAGCTTGTCTGCGCGTGCAATGGCCGCGCGGCCGGCGCCGTATCTGGATGATCTCAACCCCGCACAACGTGCGGCCGTCGAAGCTTTGGATGGTCCAGTTCTGATGTTGGCAGGGGCGGGAACAGGTAAGACCAAGGCATTGACCAGCCGCATTGTGCATTTGCTGTCAACAGGGCGGGCGCGGCCGAATGAAATTTTATCTGTAACCTTTACCAACAAAGCGGCGCGCGAAATGAAAAACCGTGTCGGTTTATTATTGGGACAAACTGTCGAAGGCATGCCTTGGATGGGCACGTTCCATTCGATCTGTGTTAAGCTTTTGCGCCGTCACGCGGAATTGGTGGGGTTGAAAAGCAATTTCACCATTTTGGACACGGATGATCAAATTCGCCTGATCAAACAGGTGTTGTCCGTCAACAATATCGACGAAAAACGCTGGCCCGCGCGGCAAATGGCGGGGATCATTGATCACTGGAAAAACCGAGCGTGGACACCGGCCAAGGTGCCAAGTGCTGAGGCGGGTGCCTTTAACAATCGCGGCACAGAGATCTATGATCAATATCAAACGCGTCTGCGTGAATTGAATGCCGCCGATTTTGGCGATCTCTTGTTGCATATGGTCACCATTTTTCAGGCGCACCCAGATATCTTGGAACAATATCAGCGGTGGTTCAAATATATCCTTGTCGACGAATATCAGGATACCAACGTTGCCCAATATCTATGGCTGCGCCTCTTGGCGGGGGGGCATAAAAACATCTGTTGCGTTGGCGATGACGATCAATCCATCTATGGATGGCGCGGTGCTGAGGTCGGCAATATCCTGAAGTTTGAAAAGGATTTTCCAGGCGCTGTTGTGGTGCGATTGGAACAAAACTATCGCTCGACCCCGCATATCTTGGCCGCCGCCAGCGGTGTGATCCAAGGGAACGAAGGACGTTTGGGCAAAACCCTGTGGACCGCCGAGGAAACCGGCGAAAAGGTACGTTTGATCGGTCATTGGGACGGCGAAGAAGAAGCCCGTTGGATTGGCGAAGAGATTGAAGCACTGCAGCGCGGCACGCGCGGAGGCGCGCCTTTTGGTTTGTGCGTGCTTTTGAGGATCGGTTTTTAACCATCGGCTTGCCCTATCGCGTGATTGGCGGTCCGCGGTTTTATGAACGTATGGAAATTCGCGATGCGATGGCCTATTTCCGCGTGGTGACCAGCCCAGATGATGATCTGGCGTTTGAACGCATTGTGAACACGCCCAAACGTGGCTTGGGCGATAAGGCGCAACAAAAGATCCAATCCTGTGCCCGTGAAAACGGTGTGTCCTTGGTCGAAGGATCGCGGATCTTGTTGTCGGAAAACGGGCTAAGCGGCAAGGCAGCGGGTGAATTGCGTGCCTTGATCGAGGGGATTGATCGATGGGGTCGCATGGCAGGCGACGCCGATGTATCGCATATGGAATTGGCCGAGATTATCTTGGATGAAAGCGGCTATACCACCATGTGGCAAAATGACAAAACGCCCGAGGCCCCCGGTCGGTTGGAAAACCTGAAAGAATTGGTCAAAGCGTTGGAGCAATTCGAAAACCTGCAAGGGTTTTTGGAACATGTCAGTTTGGTCATGGACAATGACACCGATGATGGCGGCGAAAAAGTGTCGATTATGACACTGCACGCCTTTTGCTGGCAATCGGCGCGTCTTTGGTCAATGGCAATCATCTTTGCCATCGCGCTTTATTGATGAACTGCCTGTGGATCATGTCGATATATTGACCCCTCCGGGATTATACGGCGGCGGTTTTGGCGCGGCGGGAATGCAATCGACGCTGCATGATCGCGCCGCAGATGCCAATGTTTACAATTCACCCGGATGGCGTCGCATGCAGGATCGATCGCAAACACGGGCGATTGCATCCGCATCTCAGGCGAAAAATATCATTATTGACGCTACGGCATTACCGGCATTCGGTTTGGGTGATCGCGTGTTTCATCAAAAATTTGGCTATGGCGCCGTGATTGGGGTCGAAGGGGACAAATTGGAAATTGCGTTCGAAAAATCAGGG
>RFZH01000163.1 GCA_009920815.1 Paracoccaceae bacterium | reverse complement strand
TCAACTGAATTTCGCCGAATGCGCCGCGGGTTTGTTTGTTCGACAGAATGTCTTGCAAGGACAAAACGTCAGACGACAGTTTGGTGATGTTTTCCTGTGCTTTGTCGATGGAATGCAAACGTTGTTGCAATTCACCCAAGGACTGCGCTGTGCGTCGTGCGGATCCGTGCAGGTTTTCATTCATCTGATTTTGCACGTGGGCAAGGCGTTGTTCCATCAGCTGCAACATGGACGTTTGCGATTTTGCCTGTGCTTCGGAGACATGATGCAGCCCGCCGGCCAACCGTTCCTGACCATCGCCCAATGCTTGAACCCGTTGGCCCAACGCACCGATTTGATAAGCAAGCGGTTCTGCAAGCCGCGCCGATTTTAGCGCGGCGCGCACAGTTATTATCAAAAGTAACGCAATAAAAACCGCGCCACCCAAGATCGCCAAAGTAATTGGGTCATTCAAATCAATCTGTGTCATGTGCGTCCAAACAGCCGTTCGATATCAGACAGCTTAAGTTCAATATAAGTGGGTCGTCCGTGGTTACATTGGCCTGAGTGGGGTGTTGCTTCCATTTCGCGCAAAAGCGCATTCATTTCTTCGGCCCGCATGCGACGGCCCGACCGAATGGATCCGTGACAGGCGACGCGCGATAGGATGGCTTCGATCTTTTCTTGGACCAATTGGCTGCTGCCCCAATCAGACAGTTCATCTAGCACATCCATGAGCATATTTTTTGCATTCACCTCGCCCAAAATTGCCGGTGTCTCACGTACGGCGATGGCGGTGCCGCCAAAGGGTTCTATGGTCAGGCCCATCTTTGCAAGATCATCCGCGACGCTGAGTAAGCCTGCACAATCACTTGCTGATAATTCGATGATGTCCGGTATCAACAGAGCCTGTGCCGCAACACCATTTTCCCGCATTTGCTTTTTTAGCTTTTCATACACCAATCGTTCATGCGCGGCGTGTTGATCAACGATCACCATACCTGTTTCAGTCTGGGCGATGATATAATTTTCATGCAGCTGCGCCCGCGCCGCGCCAAGGGGATAATCGGTCTCTACCGCCGGCGCGTCGTCTATAACGGGGTCCATGCGTGCTGACACATTGGCGACCTCGGCAAAGCCGAAATCACGCGGTTCGGGGGCTTGGGATTGGTAATTAATCGCGCGGGCCGTGGCGCTGGGCCGATCCATTTGATATTGGAACGCAGGGCGCGGTTGGATGGTTTCTGGCCGCATCGCCCCCAGTGTTGCACCAGCAACCGTTGATGACGACCGATGACCCGCTTCGGCCAAGGCATGACGCAATGCCGATACAACCAACCCCCGTGCCAGACCAGGATCGCGAAAGCGGACTTCGGATTTGGCAGGATGCACGTTGACGTCGACCAAATGCGGGTCACAATCAATAAATAAAGCAACGGCCGGATGACGGTCGCGCGACAGAAAATCGGCATAGGCCCCCCGCAGCGCGCCAAGCAAAAGCTTATCTTTGACCGGACGCCCGTTGACAAAGAAAAACTGCATCACTGCCGCGCCGCGTGAATACGTCGGCAGTGCCGCGTATCCGGTCAAGCGTAACCCTTCACGTTCAGTATCAATCGCCAGCGCATTCTCTGCAAAATCTTGGCCTAAAATCCGCGCAAGACGTCCATGCATGGCATTAAATAAATCACCGCTTTCCGGGTCGACGCGGAACATAAGACGCGTGTCACCCTGTGATACGTCGCGCAGGGCAAACCCGATTGAGGGTTCTGCCATTGCAAGACGTTTGATCACATCACTGACTGCCTGGGTCTCGGCGCGATCAGTGCGCATGAATTTAAGCCGTGCAGGTGTCGCAAAAAACAAGTCGCGCAATTCGACGACAGTTCCGGCATTTAGAGCGGCAGGCTTTACATCCGACATCGCCCCGCCCGAAACCGAGATTTGGGCACCATCAAATCCGGCAGCGCGAGATGTGATCGTCAAACGCCCCACCGCGCCAAGCGATGGCAGGGCTTCGCCGCGAAATCCAAAGCTGTTTATGTTCAAAAGGTCTGTGCCATCAATTTTCGAAGTCGCATGCCGAGATAAAGCTAATGGCAAGTCATCTGCGGACATGCCACATCCATCATCAGTGACGCGGATCAATGTTTTGCCACCATCCGCAATATCAACCGAAATGCGACGCGCACCAGCATCTATTGCGTTTTCAACCAGTTCTTTTACTGCAGATGCAGGACGCTCAACAACTTCGCCCGCTGCAATACGATTAATAGCGGCGTCATCCAGTTGTCGAATGACAGGGCGTGTATCGCCTATTTTGGGGTTTGATTGGCTCATAATACTATGTCTAGCATGCTTTCTTGCGATTCTTCTATTCTTTGCCGCATAAAATTTTTATTAATCTCTTGACGACGCCTTGCGTCAAAGACCTCTCTGTTCTTTAGAACTGCGCATGCTATCATCATGAAAAAAGGACGCAAGATGTACACAATTATTGGGACACCGACAAGCCGCACATTTCGAGTGATTTGGATGATGGAGGAAATTGGCCAGCCGTATGAATTGGTACCCGTCAAAGCGGGATCAGACGAGGCCAAAGCCTATAATCCAACCGGCAAAGTACCCGCGTTAAAGATAGATGATGCTGTGATCACTGATAGTGCGGCGATTATGATGTACTTGGCGGACAAACATAACGCGCTGACATATCCTGCGGGAACCTTGGAGCGTGCACGCCAAGATGGGTTTTTGCACCGTATCAACGATGAAATAGATGCAATCTTGTGGGCGGCGGCCCGCCATAGCTTTGTACTGCCGCCTGAACACCGTGTTGCTGAGGTCAAGCCCAGCCTGAAATGGGAATTTGCGCGTAACATTGATCGACTGATGTCAGAATTTAGCGGTCCGTATTTGATGGGCGACCGATTGACGGTGCCAGATTTGATTTTGACACATTGCGGCGGCTGGGCGATCGCGGCAGGATTTCCAATGGAAAATGATACGTTTAAGGCCTATGCAAAACATGTGCGTTCGGGCAGTGGTTTTCAGCGGGCAAAAACACGCTGATCTATTTATTCGTTGGTGTTGGTTTCTGTTGGATTGGACGCAAAATGATGGTGCGGGTATCCGTTTAATACCTGCGCATATCCATTAAGGGTCATCACCCTTTCGATCGTAAATTGATACACTTATGTATCGAATTTATTATATCGAAAGTTTGAAAACGAGACATTTTACCATACATTTTTTGACGCTTGGTGTTTTGACCATGATTGCCGGTTGTGGTGGTGGCGGTGGCGGCGAGCCTGTCGTAACGGGCCCTATAGAGATGACAAGTTCTATACCAACCGGTGTCACCGGGATTTTTGATGATCCACAAACGCAAACTATTTTGTCGGATCGAGGAAATCAAAATGCAACCCCATTTTATCAGACCGTTGCCAATTATCCAGGTAGTACCAGTTATTTGAAAGGCGTAAAACTGCGCCAAAACAATTCTGACGGATCGTTTGATTTGCCTGTTTTGTTGGGCCTGATTGTTCATTCAACTGGCGAAACACAGGTTACTGACGGAACCGTTTTGTTGGTCGATGCAGATGGTTTTGACGGCTCTGGCGTTATTGTGGATGGGACGGCGTCCATTAGAAAATTGGCGACCAACGGCACTTATGATTATGTCATTTTAATCGACCAGTCCTATACCTCTGGCGGTGATGGATACAATGGAACAGGTCTTTTGGGCATCCGGACCGAAGCGGCATCCATGCCAACATCATCGACGGCAACCTTTGTCGGCGAGGCTAAGGCCACCGTTATCACCGGATCCCAAGGCTATGAGTTGCGGAATGGCACCAGTCAACTATCAGTGAATTTTTCAACATCTAAGCTGGATGTGACGATGACGGGTTTTACGGCGACGGATTTGTATCCTCAGACAGTTACGACAGCCCCCATCAATAGCATTGTTGGAAACAATTTAACCATCGCAGGTAATGGGTTCTTGGGCGGTACCTTTAGCACCCTTAACAATGGATCGACGGTGAATCTAACAGGTGCAAATACGTAAACGCTGTCGGGTGGCGCGTTTTTTTGGCTATAATACCAATAGCGCAACACCTGATGAAGTGGGGGGTGTCGTCCTAATGAAGGGCGATAACGGATTGGTTTCTGCATGGTACATTGCAGATTAATCAATCAAGTTAACAGGAAGGCTTTATTCTATGACCTTAAGGTCTTTTGCAAAACGGTCTTTGTTTTTCACATAAACCTCGGCTGATACCCTGAGTTGGGCAATTGCTGCATCGTCTAAGGTGCGGACTGCGCGTGCGGGTGATCCGACGATCAGGCTATTGTCGGGAAATTCCTTGCCTTCGGTCACTAAAGCATTTGCGCCAACGATTGAATTGTTGCCAATTTTTGCACCGTTCAAAATCGTCGCCCCCATTCCAACCAGGCTGTTATCGCCAATCGTACAACCATGTACGATCGCACCGTGTCCGATCGTGACACCATCGCCAATTGTTAGGGGGCAGCCAACATCTGAATGCAGTGTGGCAGATTCTTGGATATTTGTACGTGCGCCGATATGAATAGGTTCATTATCGCCGCGAATTGTGGCCCCGAACCATACGCCGACGTCTGCGCCAAGGGTAACGTTGCCGATCACATACGCGGTTGGCGCAACCCAAACGGTGTCAGATGGAAAAGATGGCGTAATCGATCCAAGAGCGCAAATAGGCATAAGAAGATATCCTTGTGTAACTGCAACACACGCATCGTCGCGTTTGATCTATGGTGTACAGTCACACAGGGTATCGGCGCAACCCTGTTCAATTCCGCAGATTAGACAAACACAAAATCGTCGACAGAGAGATCGGACAATGAACAGCCATAAAACAGGATGCTTGTTCCTTCGGCGGCAAACAACGCGCCATCTGCTGTCTGGGTGATATAAGTCATGACATTTTGCGCGTTTACGTTTTGAAACCCAACCAAGTGGATATCATCAATATTCGTTTCGAAATCACGGGTCATTGATGCAACTGCAAGTGAACCATTCGCATCGCGGGTCACATGTGGCGCGATGAAATCGGCGATGACATCGTTGCCATCATTTGTGTGAAAGATAAAATCATCTGCGCCCAAACCGCCCATTACAGTATCATTTCCGGTGCCACCAATAAGCACATCCGAAGCCCCGATTATCCCGCGGCCCGCGTCCCCAATGATGACATCGTTGCCAGTGCCTGCATCGATCAAATCCGCTTGGATCCCGCCAGTTAGAAAATCGTTTTCAGCGCCACCGCTCAGCGTGTTTATTCCTGAAAAAACCGTTATGACATCATAACCCGCGCCGCCATCCAGTTCGTTATTTCCCAAACCATCAATTAGAAAATCATTCCCGGCATTTCCAAATAGGCTATCGTTTCCGGCATTGCCGAT
>RFZH01000162.1 GCA_009920815.1 Paracoccaceae bacterium | reverse complement strand
GCCATTATCGCCATTTGCGCGCAGATCAGCTTCGTATTCTTCCATCGCATGAATTTCGTTCATCATCGACTCTTTTATGCGATCTGTTTGTAAAGTTTGGAATTGTATATCCATTCTATCCATTGTTATTACCTTTCTTAACACCGTGATTAATTGGTAATTCACAATTTTGTTATGAATTGGGCCAATTGAGGCGGAAATAAGGCAAACAAAAGATTTTTGATGACGCGGGGTCAGGTATCTCGTCGAATTGATACCATCAATGCGAAACCTAGAACTAAAAACTATAAAATTATTGGTTCTTTTGCATATGAACCCATGAGTCTTTGATCAAAGCGCTGTGGTTAACCAAATCTCACGATTCATTTTTGCATAATTTTTAATCATATCGTTTATTTTTTAATCCACACCTTTGGTGACCAGGCGAAAAACTGATAAAAACTGCAGCAATCCCTACCGCGTAACACCTAGTCATGGTTTACAGCCTGAGTGAAGCAGCCAGCTGAGGAGACCAAAATGAAAAAGATCGAGGCGATCATCAAGCCATTCAAGCTAGATGAAGTCAAAGAAGCGCTACAAGATGTTGGCGTTCAAGGTTTGTCGGTGATCGAAGTAAAAGGTTTTGGTCGCCAAAAAGGACATACTGAGCTGTATCGTGGCGCAGAATATGTTGTTGATTTTCTACCAAAGGTGAAAATTGAAATCGTTCTTGAAGATGATCAAGTTGACGCCGCGATCGAAGCTATTGTAGACGCTGCAAAAACTGACAAAATCGGCGACGGCAAAATCTTTGTCTCGTCCGTTGAACAAGCCATCCGCATCCGTACCGGCGAAACCGGTTCAGACGCGATTTAATCGAAATAATACCCTTTTTTCAGAACAAGAGAGGAAATAAGATGAGCGCACAAGACTTGCTCAAAATGATTGCGGACGAAGGCGCGGAATACGTCGATGTTCGTTTCACTGACCCACGCGGTAAATTGCAGCACGTAACTGTTATTGCCGATTTGGTTGACGAAGACTTTATCGAAGAAGGCTTTATGTTCGACGGTTCCTCAATCGCGGGTTGGAAATCGATCGAAGCGTCCGACATGAAATTGATGTTGGATACATCGTCTGCTTACGTTGATCCGTTCTACGCAGAAAAAACAATCTGCGTTCATTGTTCCGTCGTTGAACCAGACACTGGCGAAGCATATACACGCGATCCACGCTCAACTGCACAAAAAGCCGAAGCATACCTGAAATCATCGGGCGTTGGCGACGTGGCCTATTTCGGTCCAGAAGCAGAATTCTTTTTGTTCGACGACGTACGCTATTCTGTAACACCGTCAAAAGTATCCTATCAAATCGACGCAGAAGATGCGGCATGGAACACAGACGCGGAATTTGAAACAGGCAACCTGGCCCACCGTGCAGCGCACAAAGGCGGCTATTTCCCTGTGAACCCTGTCGACGCCGGCCAAGATATTCGTGGCGAAATGCTGTCAACAATGAAGCGTATGGGCATCAAAGTTGACAAACATCACCATGAAGTCGCGACAGCTCAACACGAATTAGGCATGATCTTTGGCACATTGACCGCACAAGCTGACAACCTGCAAAAGTATAAATACGTGATCCACAACGTCGCGCATGCATATGGCAAATCAGCGACATTCATGCCAAAACCAATGGCGGGTGACAACGGTTCTGGTATGCACGTAAACATGTCGATCTGGAAAGATGGCAAGCCATTGTTCGCAGGCGATCAATACGCTGATCTGTCAATGGAAGCGCTATATTTCATCGGCGGCATTCTAAAGCACGCGAAATCATTGAACGCGCTGACAAACCCATCAACCAACAGCTACAAGCGTTTGGTTCCCGGTTTCGAAGCCCCCGTTCTGCGCGCCTATTCAGCACGCAACCGTTCGGGTTGTGTTCGTATCCCATGGACAGAAAGCCCCAAGGCAAAACGCGTTGAAGCCCGTTTTCCTGACCCCGCAGCAAACCCATACCTGTGCTTTGCAGCGCTGTTGATGGCGGGTCTAGACGGTATCAACAACAAAATTCACCCAGGTGAAGCAATGGATAAAAACCTGTACGATCTTCCAGCAGAAGAGCTGGCCGAGATCCCAACAGTTGCAGGTTCTTTGCGTGAAGCAATGCAAGCACTGCGCGAAGACCATGATTACCTGTTGGCAGGTGATGTTTTCACAAAAGATCAGATCGAAGCTTACATTGCTCTGAAAGAAGAAGAAAACCAATCCTATGAAATGACACCACACCCAATCGAATACGCGCTGTACTACAGCTGCTAAATCATTGGCGATGGATTTTGAAAAGGCCCCCTTTATCGGGGCCTTTTTTTGTGAAAGGTCGGCTACAAAAATCGTTCTTCGGGAAATCCTGCCTTTGCAAAAACCTTCCAAATATCATCGACAAAGCTCGCGCGGTTTTGTGATAGACAATGTTTCATTAAATACCACGCTATGTAATGTGCAAATCCATCTTCGCGATTGCGTTCAATATCTAGTGCTTGCGAAAAACCAAGCGTAACGGTCACCGTTCTTGCAAAATGGTGGAAATCTGATTTCCCAAATAAAATGGCGGGCTTTCGATGCAAAAAACCTTCTAATGCGACTGTAGAGTTAATGGAAACGGTCACATCACACGCGCCCAGAATATCATGGATATTTGCGTCTGTCACAATCAATCGCTCATCTTTGGATTTTAGATCTTCTAGAAGGGTTAAATCACTTTGTGAAATTAACAACGGATGTGGCTTTACAATGATTGGCCGATCACCTGCCTGCTCCATCACCGTGGCTAACATTCCCAAATCGGTAAAGTCTGTTGCACCGGCCAACCGCGGATGCGAGCCTTGAAAAAACACTGCAATTGCGCCTTGGGGAAATGTTTCATGGCTACGTGCCTGTTCATATCGCGACATCCGACCATGCACGTATCGATGCCGCATCCGATCATAAAACGGTTTTGCCCGTTTGAACGGCATATTGGTCGGATGATAGACCAAATCGCCAATCGAGCTAAAGGCTTTGGTTCCTTTGGGGTCTATGTGCCAAAAGCGCCAAAAACAGGCGACACCCGCATTTAAGACATTCGCCATATTCACACATCTGTCATCAATGATATGCAAGTTGCCGTCATTAAACCGATCATCCGGCACTTGACGCATCATCGTTTTGATATCCTCATCCCGCTGGCGAATGATAACGTCAAAACCTTTACCGGCAGACATGTCTTTAATCACGCCATAGAGTTGCAAGTGATTGAAAGGCAACGGCCGTGTCATGTCCGCCGTTTTCAAGTGGATAATAATGTTTGGCACTAAAGCATCCCACCGCTTTTATCGTTATAGGGTCATGATACCTTGCCACATAACAAATACAATCAATCATAGATTTATTGCAGGGAATAATCGTTATCTTGTTCCAAGTTCAGCGATACATCCGCATGTGCTTCAACGTAATTCGGGTGCCTCGCTGTCTGTATAAGAGGTGCCTTTGCAACAACTAAAAAGCCTTGGACATCTATGCCGCGATCTTTTCTCAGCGTCGTCTCATTAAAGGCGATTATGGCTAAGCCAAAGCGATCTAACACTTGGGTTAGATAAGATTTAGAATGGCGGTATCGGCGCGCGGATCCCAATTGATAAGATACAGAGTCATCAGCGCTTTCAACACTAAATGCAACAAAACCATTAGGTTGCAACGCTAAACTAATCCAATTTAGCACCCGCTCCAACGCGCCCATATAGATAAACACATCTGCGGCTATAATAAGATCATATTGCGGCTTGTCCAAATATGGCAGGTTCAGAATATCTGCTTTTGACAGACTGTCATAAATCTTGCGTGCTTTTGATTTCACAAGCATGGATTGTGACAGATCGACGCCAGACAAGTGATCAACAACAGGTCGAAACACCGCCCCGGCCAGACCTGTCCCACAGCCCAGATCAAGTGCTGTCGAAAACCGCTCAGAATGCAATTCCGACACGATAAGGCCCAAATTTTCAGGCACACTATATCCCAACTTGCCGACCAGTGACGCATCAAAACGATCTGCATATTGGTCAAATAACGTTTCAACAAAGGCCGTAGGCATCTGCTCTAAAGGTTGTGACGCATATTGGTGCAAGAGCAGCCCCGCCCCCAATTGATCGCTGGGATCCAGCGCAACCGCCTTTTGCCAAGCGGCGACAGCGCGATCTGTTAGGTCCATCGTCTGGGCCAAAAGCCCCAACTTATACCATCCCCAGACCCAATGTGGCGCACGGTCACATATGTCTTGCAAGAGTTCCAAAGCAGCTTTTTGATCGTTCTCACGCTCCAATAGCTCTACAAAGTTGTACTGACGATCCAAACTAACATCGCCCGATGACCGAACCAGTGCTGACATACCTGCCATCCAAATTGTACGAAGGACCATGTCATCGCATCTTTGAATAGAATCTGCGTTTGAAATGGTATTACAATGCGTGCAATTACTTTGGAAAATAGCATCGAGCAAGCGCTATTTTAGCGCCAGCTCACCACAAATGTGTGAATGCCAAATATGACGGCCCGCGTCTGCGGTAATCGCAAAAGTGTCTGCCGCTCTGATCGGAAATAGGCGCCGTTTTCACGATCCACAGAAGAACGTCGGTCATGTATAGATCGCGGTTGATGTAACTCGGGATCCCCATATCGCAGGGCATTAAACCGCCATAAGGGTCGATCAACTTGCAACCCGTCAAATAATCGCTGGACGCGTTTGGCGATGTTGTCATCATAGTCTTCAACTGTATCATGAATGCCCACCATGGGGCGCATGAACTTTTCAGACAACATCCAGGATGCAGGAAAACACAACACTGCTGCTGTTAAGACATGTTCATGTCCCTGTTTTTCCAAGATACAAAAATCATTTTGAAACAAACGTCCCAGGGTCGCCATCGGGTCGTCGGCATTTACGGTGATTTCTACACCATCAGGACAGATAATCCCCGTATCAGATGATATAAAATTTAGGTGCTCCACCGCATATTCAATGGCCATTTGCAAAAGCTCTTCTGCCGCGGGTACCGCCAAAACGTCGCAGGCAATTACTTTATCATAGCGTTGTTCAATCAGTGCGCGCCGATGCGCCATCTGCCCCGCATAAGCATCATCCACCCACAGCCAATCATCCACAGCCAAAGGTGAAATACCCGGCAACGCGCGTGGCGCCGTGTCATAAGGAATCTGACTTTGTAAAATCTCAACCATATGCGCCACACTAGCAGCGCACATGGTATTTTCAAATGATATTTGATCAAATCATTTTGGCAAAAAAAGGAGACATAAAGCAAATCATAGACCAGCAATATGATCTTCATAAAGATGTTTGCACAGGATGATTGTGACAATTTCCAAATAGCTGTATGTCGCGTCTTTTCAAGGTTGAT
>RFZH01000161.1 GCA_009920815.1 Paracoccaceae bacterium | reverse complement strand
GATCAAGCGGCCCTCATTGATCAATTTGTCCACAACCAAAATGATATAACGATAATTGGTCATTCATTTGGTGGTAGCGTCGCTATGATGGCGGCCCTAAGACATCGCGATAAAGTAAAGCGGCTAATTTTAATTGAGCCAAATCCCTTCTATTTACTTGCCCAAGACAGCCAGAGCGCAGGTTACAAAGAAGCAGATAATCTACGCAATGTCATAAAACAAAATGGCGATATTGGATCATGGGAAATAGCTGCTGAATACTTCGCTGATTATTGGAATGGCGAAGGGAGTTGGCGTGCAATGGATGAACTAAGGCAGACCAAGTTTGTTTCAGCGTTGAAGCCTAATTACCACGAATGGGATTGTGTTATGAATGAAACCACACCTATAGACATGTGGAAGGCAAAACTACCGAGAAATACATCTCTTTTATTTAGTGAAAATACTGTGACATCAATTCTTGAGTTGCAGGCCCTCTTCCAATCAAACATTCCGAAATGGCAATATCATAAATATGCTGAAGGGGGTCACATGGCACCACTGACGCATCCGCACATTATAAATCCATTAATAGAAGAAATTCTTTCTAGAACGCCATAAAAGATAGTTTGAAAGCTAGTTTTGTGATTTACTACACCGTGTAGGAGTGATCAAAATGCCAAAGTATTTAGAGATACTCACACATAAATTCTCAAATTTTGGAGATATGCGTGAGCATCTTCGCCATGATAGCCAAACTTTGGCAAAAATTGAAAAACGCTTACGCCGTTCTGGTATGGTTAGCGCAACGCAATACGTATCGGAACGTTCGGGCGAATATAAGCATGTGGGACAATTACTTTGTGAAAGCAAGGAAGCTCATGACGCATGTATGGCTATAATGAACTCCGGGGGGATTACCATGGCTTCGATGAACCAGAAATCCTCAGTTACTCAAACCCCTAAATCTGTCCGGTGGGCGCCGACGTCAAACACTTGCGGGGTTGTGGGCATACCAAAAACCCGTCCTGAATAGCATCCAACATGGCTCGATGTGCAGTTCTAATCTGACTTGCCTACCTGCAGCTTCAAATTACTTTCAGCCTAAGTGAACCATTTATCAAGCCGTGGTAATGGGCTTCCCAAGTGTCGCCTGAAATCAATGGTTTTGCATCAGTCAAGGTGCCTGTGGTTACTAGGTCCCCTGAGTTTAATGGCTCTTCACCAGATATATCTTTAATGCCTTGCAATAAATATTGAACAGCTGACACAGGCCCCCCAAGCACGTTGCGCCCTGTGCCAGTCTCGACCTCCACGGTGTTCTTAGACAGCGTTACAGCTTGGCTCTCGAGTGCTGCAATAAGATTGTCAGAAGGCGTGCACTTAGGGCCAACGATTAGTTTTCCGTGAAGACCACCTGCAGCGATGGTATCTGGAATTTCAAACTTCCAGCCCGGGTAGATAGAATGCACCACCTCAAGGCCAGGCGCCACCCAGTCGATGCAAGACACAATTTCATCTAGCGATGCATCAAGTGCAGGCGCTTCTCCAAAACCCAAAACAATTTCGGGCTCAATACGCGGTTCACAATACTCTGAAACATACACCGTCGCCTCTACTCCTTCGCAAATTTCGAGAGAGGATGAACTGACTGGCCCCCACATCGGCTGGTTCACACCGTAGAGCGGCCAAATCGACTTGTTGGTGAAACCAATCTTGCGACCAATGACTTGCCAGCCCCTGAGATCAGTTAATCGGCGAGATACTTCATAAGCCGCTGTAACAGAAATCTGTGAACCGCCAGATGAAAATGGTGCAATTTGGTATACACCATTGTAGGCGTTTAGGATATTTGATGCGATTTCTTCAAAATGCATATTGCTACCTTCATCACTCACTGTCCGGTAAATCATCTGGCAACCCTAAATAGCCGATTGAAAAAATCTAGCCGCTTCGTCCAGTCTTCACAAATAGCGGTCAGCAGGCTGTTGCGAACATTTTCGTTCTTTGGGTTCTTTAACGTCCGACCGTATTCAACGGTAATGGGGGTGAAATTGCCTTCACTACCTACCACTGTGTGCAGCAGAAACAAAAGCCGCCCGAAGGTCTCGTAGCCACGCTCGTTGAATATCATTTGGCCCCAGTTAGCAGATGCACCAGTGTGTTTGCTCGACGCATTGGGCAATGCCTGCTCATGAAAGCCCTCAGCTATTTGTCAGGCTGGCAGAATTGAGTGTTACAATAACTGGCCCCGGTAGCTGAGAATACACACTCAGCACACACCGTCGCGCGCGCACGCGAGGGAGCGTTTAATTTGAAAGGGTGGATATAAAGGTGGATCCCACCAAAAAATCAACATTCAAGCTGCTGTTTTTCAACCGATATTTTTCTTAAAGTGGTGGTGCGGGTGGAGGGACTTGAACCCCCACGCCTTGCGGCGCCAGAACCTAAATCTGGTGCGTCTACCAATTTCGCCACACCCGCAACGAAGCGGCACCACGCAGTGTGGGCATGCTTCGGTCTGAGCGGGTATTAGCAAACCCACAAATGGGATGCGAGAGGAAAATGTGCCCAAGCCCATGCAAAATCTTCCCCCGAAACGTCGCATAGGCGCATGGGCGCGAAATTTGGTTAACAAAAAGTTAATAAATCTTCTCATCGCCACATTCTTGCCGCTTTGCCCCTGCAGCCTGCGGATGTGTGAGACAAAAAGGGGCGTGGCCATGGACCACAACATCAACAGCAATACCGAAATGCAGGCGCGCATTGCCCTGGGCCAGACAATCACGGGTTTTTTGCCCAATCAAATGGTCTTTACCCTAGATGGGCCCTGCCCTGCGGCGGACCTGCGCGCACAGCAATGGCTGGTATCGCGTGACAGCGGCAGCTGCCAGATCGCAGCCGTTGAAACGGTGCGCAGCTGGGTGGAATGCGTGGATTTCACAGCCGATGTATTTGGCCAGCCGCTGCGTCTTTGCGCAGATCAGCCCATTCTGATCCTCCCTCGCAAGGGCCCGCAAAAAGGCGCCCCCGCCTTGATCGCGGCGCGCGATTTGGTGAACGGCCATGATATCGTGCTGCAACAGGCCCGGCCAATGGTGCTGCAGCGCATCGTGATGGAAGAAATGCACATTCTTTATGTCGACGGGGTCGAACTGCTGTCTGCGGCGCCCAGCACTGTGCACGCCTTGGCCGCTAAGGCCACGCCCACCTGCCCAATTCTGCCGCCCACCCCCGAGTCGGGGTTGGCGGGCCAGATGGCTAAGAAATAAGCATCTGCGTTGGACACTGCGGGTTTTTAGCTGCAATTTTATCCTTCAAATTCTCAAATCGCATATATTTGCATCGCTCTGACTATTTTTTAATCACATGATTGCGGTTTTGCCCGTGAATCACACGGGTTTTCGCCCCAATGATTGAGGCTGCCGGGCCAACATGGTCTGTGCAGGTGCAGACGTCAGGGGCGAGGAGGCCGCGATGAAGAAAATCGAAGCGATCATCAAACCGTTCAAGCTGGACGAAGTTAAGGAAGCGTTACAAGAGGCCGGTATCCAAGGCCTTTCTGTAATCGAAGTAAAGGGCTTTGGCCGCCAAAAAGGCCACACCGAGCTGTATCGCGGGGCAGAATATGTTGTCGATTTCCTGCCCAAGGTGAAAATCGAGGTTGTCCTTGACGACGATCTGGTTGATGCCGCCATCGAGGCTATTATCGACGCCGCGAAAACCGACAAAATCGGGGATGGCAAGATTTTTGTCAGCCCCGTTGAACAAGCCATTCGCATCCGCACCGGGGAAACCGGCTCGGACGCGCTGTAAGTTACCCAAAGCTAGAAAGGGATAAGAAATGAGCGCACAAGACCTGCTCAAGATGATGAAGGATGAAGACGTAGAATACGTAGACATCCGCTTTACCGACCCGCGCGGCAAGCTGCAGCACGTGACCGTGGTTGCCGATCTGGTTGATGAAGACTTCCTTGAAGAAGGCTTCATGTTCGATGGTTCGTCCATCGCGGGCTGGAAATCGATCGAAGCGTCGGACATGAAACTGATGCCCGACACCACCAGCGCCTATGTAGATCCTTTCTATGCAGAAAAAACCGTGTGTCTGCATTGCTCGATCGTCGAGCCTGACACCGGCGAAAGCTACGACCGCGATCCGCGCGGCACCGCCGAGAAAGCCGAAGCGTATTTGAAAGCAACCGGCATTGGCGACGTGGCCTATTTCGGCCCCGAAGCTGAATTCTTCCTGTTCGACGACGTGCGTTACCAGAACACACCCTCGAAAGTGTCGTTCCAGATCGATGCCGAAGCTGCAGCATGGAACACCGATGCCGAATACGAACACGGCAACCTGGCGCATCGCGCAGCCCACAAGGGCGGCTATTTCCCGGTAAACCCGGTCGACGAAGCGCAAGACATCCGCAGCGAAATGCTGTCGACGATGAAGCGCATGGGCATGAAGGTGGACAAGCACCACCACGAAGTGGCCACCTGCCAGCACGAACTGGGCCTGATTTTCGGCACGCTGACCGAGCAGGCTGACAACATCCAGAAATACAAATACGTCATCCACAACGTGGCCCATGCCTATGGCAAATCGGCCACCTTCATGCCCAAGCCGATGTATGGCGATAACGGCTCGGGGATGCATGTGAACATGTCGATCTGGAAAGACGGCAAGCCGCTGTTTGCAGGCGACAAATATGCCGATCTTAGCCAAGAGGCGCTGTATTTCATCGGCGGGATCTTGAAGCATGCAAAAACCTTGAATGCCTTCACCAACCCCTCGACCAACAGCTACAAGCGTTTGATCCCCGGGTTCGAAGCCCCCGTTCTGCGCGCCTATTCGGCCCGCAACCGTTCGGGCTGCGTGCGTATCCCATGGACAGAATCGCCCAAGGCAAAGCGCGTCGAGGCCCGCTTCCCCGACCCCGCAGCAAACCCCTATCTGGCGTTTGCAGCGCTGCTGATGGCCGGTCTTGACGGGATCAAGAACAAGATCGATCCGGGCGAAGCCATGGACAAAAACCTTTATGACCTGCCCGCAGAAGAGCTGGCCGGCATCCCCACCGTCTGCGGCTCGCTGCGCGAAGCGCTGGATTGCTTGGCCAATGACCACGACTTCCTGTTGGCCGGTGACGTGTTCACCAAAGACCAGATCATGGGCTACATCGACCTGAAAATGGAAGAAGTCTATAAATTCGAACACACGCCCCACCCCGTGGAATACGGCATGTACTACAGCTGCTAAGCAGTTAGTATTACAGTGAAATATTAAACGCCCCGTGCTGGTCACGGGGCGTTTTTTATTGGCTTGCCGATGATGGCGCGCCACTGGCCAAGGGCCCGCAGCCTAGCCCTGCGTATCGGCCCCCGGCGTATCGGCCCCCGGCGAGGCGACGATGCAGGAGTTTCTCGGGACGGCGGGAGAGGGGGAACGCGGGGCGTAGGCGGGCGTGAGGATCGCGGGACGTAGCGGG
>RFZH01000017.1 GCA_009920815.1 Paracoccaceae bacterium | reverse complement strand
AAGCTCTTCAGATGAGCTTTGCGGTACAATGGCCAAAAAACCACCAATTCGTTTTAGCCTAAGCGTACCGATGTCCACAGCCGATAAAGACGCACACAGGCTCTGCGTCGCTGTTATCAGGGTGTCAATATGACACCCGTCGTTTAATCTAAACGGCGCTTTGATAGTGGCGTGGAACCCGTATTTTGGGGGCTTAATTGTTTTTCCGACGCTGCCCATGGGTTGGTCAAGCGCGCGTCCTGCGCGGTTGTCCCAGCCAAGCCAACTGGACCCAGCTGAGTGAAATGCCCCTGAGGGAACGTGATAAATTGCGACACGTCTATAGCGCATATTCACGTTTATTGCGGGTCACGCAAGGTGGATCCAAGGTTTAGTTTGGGCGAAAGTTCGACAACTTTTTCGACGTTCTCGGTACCATTAATGACACGATCCGCGATGATCTGTGCAGCAATCCTGCCCACTTCTTTTCGGCACGCGTCCATTGTTGCCAATTGCAACGGCAGGCCATCCAATAGTTCAACGCCGTTAAAACCTGCCATGCCGATGTCTTGGGGAATATCGATACCCTGTTCCAAAAGATGCAATAAACCACCAGCGCCGATCATGTCATTGGAATAATACAGAAAGTCCAAGTTAGGCGAGCGTGCCAACATGTCCTGTGTCATATCGCGCCCTTTCGCCAAAGCCGAGCCGCCTGAATAAAACTCTTGGTCACTGACCTCGACACCCGCTTTTGCAAGGGCTTCGGTAAAGCCTTCGAACCGTTTGCGCGCACGGTGGTCTAGGGGCATTTTTGTGCCCATGAAACCGATTTTTTTGTATCCTGCGGTCAAAATTGCCTGGGCCATTTGTCGCCCTGCACGGCGATGTGAAATGCCAACGGCGGTGTCAATCGGCGTGCCATCAACATCCATGATTTCAACAACTGGAATGCCAGCGCTGCGCAGCATTGCACAAGACGCGTCCGAATGTTCAAGACCTGCAATTATGACACCTGATGGGCGCCATGACAGCATTTGATATAGAACCTTCTCTTCTTTTTCGGGCATATAGTCGGTGATGCCAACAACCGGCTGTAATTCTGTGCCCTCTAACACCGAATTGATGCCGGTCATCACCTCGGGAAAGACCATGTTTGACATCGACGGGATGATCACAGCGACCAAGTTTACGCGCTGGCTCGCAAGTGCACCTGCGATCTTGTTTGGAACATACCCCAGCTCTTTTGCCGCCAAGAGCACCTTGTCACGGGTCGTCGCAGAAACATCGCCCCGTCCACGCAAAACGCGGCTGACCGTCATTTCCGATACGCCCGATGCCTCAGATACATCACGCAAGGTTAGCGGGCGATGCGTATTTTTTGTCACTGGATGGGTCCTTGAGCAATTTTTTTGAATTTAGCCCAGATTTATTCTCAGAATCAAGCAATTGACGAAAACAAAATTTTTTAGCGCCTGTGGTGACAAATTCAGATGTTCCTTTTACAAGGATCCTGTGGTCCCGTGGCTCAACTGGATAGAGCAGCCCCCTCCTAAGGGGCAGGTTACAGGTTCGAATCCTGTCGGGGTCACCAGAAACTTTCCGATGACATGTGACCGAATAAGATGTGCGATGATGTTCGCTCTGCTTGAAATCTCAAATTGTTTACGGATCGAAAACGCATTGTGCTGGGGCAAGCGTCACAGTAGGGTCGTCAATATCTTTTCGACATGAGGACATCATGAAACCGTCTGACAATTTTGCGACACTTGCAGCGCATCTGGGTCATTTTGATACGAGCGCAGGCCTTGCGCCGCAGATCCAAACATCGACAACCTATCGGCGTGATGTGGATTATGTCCCGATGAGTGAGGGAAATGTCTATGGCCGTGATCACAATGATACCGTGCGTCATGCTGAGGCCGTATTGGCCCAGATGGAGCAAGCCAAGAGCGCCTTGATTTGGCCCTCGGGTATGGCGGCAATCGCGGCGGTTTTTCGCGGGCTTGGGGCGGGGGATCGCGTGTTACTGCAATCGGGCATTTACTGGGGCACGACAGGTTGGGTGCGCCAATTTTGCAGCGAACAGGATATCGAGCTGCGGGAAATCGATTTTTCAGATCTTGATATTGTCAAGGACCACATGACGTTTGAGCCAACTTTGGTTTTTTGTGAAACGCCATCAAATCCTTGGTTGCGCGTCACCGATTTGACAGCGTTGCGAACGATGTTTCCATCATCCGTTTTGGTCGTCGACAGTACGGCCGCCACGCCTTACCTGACACAGCCATTATCAATGGGGGCTGATTTGGTGATCCATTCGGCCACCAAGGCGTTGAACGGCCATTCAGATGTTTTGGCTGGTGTGATTTTGACATCTGATCTTAACCCACGTTGGACAAAACTTGCGCAAGAACGCGCAATGGCGGGGGCGATTATTGGCCCGTTTGAAGCATGGTTGCTGTTGCGGTCATTACGAACGTTTGCGATCAGGATGCGCACAATGTGCGACAATGCACTGCGTTTTGCTGAATTTGCAAAAGCCCACCCTCTGGTCGAAGATGTGTTTTATCCTGGCTTAAAGACAAGCCCGTACCATGCGCTTGCAACGCGTCAAATGAACGGTGGCTATGGGTATTTGATGTCTGTCTTGGTGCGGGGGGATCGGAAAATGGCGCTGGATGTCGTGTCGCGGCTCAAGGTTTTTCAGCGCGCTACGTCGTTGGGCGGTGTCGAAAGCCTTGTCGAACATCGACACACAATTGAACCACATACCGGTATTCCTGAAAACCTGTTACGCCTGTCTATCGGAATTGAACATATCGACGATTTGACCGCGGATTTGGATCAAGCCTTGCGCAATGCCTGATTTTGAATGTGAAATCGCCTGCCGCGCCAACGGTTATCGTGCCATTGCTGGCGTTGACGAAGTGGGGCGCGGTCCCTTGTGTGGGCCTGTCACGGCGGCGGCGGTTATTTTGGACCCTGATCGCATTCCCAACGGGTTGAACGATTCAAAAAAGTTAAGCGCAGCAAAGCGGGAATATTTATTTGATACGATTATGGGGTCCGCGCGCGTGGGGATCGGTCATGCAAGCGTCCAAGAAATTGATCAGATAAATATTTTGCAGGCCAGCCACCTTGCAATGATGCGCGCAATCGAGGAATTGGGCGGCGATGTTGATTATGTGTTGATCGACGGAAACCGCGCGCCAAAAGCATTAACTTTGCCACATGAATGCCTTGTGAAAGGTGATGCGCGGTCGTGTTCGATCGCGGCGGCGTCTATTGTTGCAAAAATAACACGTGATCGCATCATGTCCGCGCTGGACGCCGAGTTTCCAGGCTATGGCTGGGCGAAAAACGCAGGATATCCGACCAAAGAACATTTAGAGGCATTGCGCGAATTGGGCGTAACACCACATCATAGGTGTTCCTTTAAACCGGTACACAATATCTTGTATCAAGAAAAATAATTAACATCTTGATTCAAAAAAGAAATTGACCTCGAATCATCTTTGACTCATTCTAAGGGTCAAATGAGAGCGCAAAAATGCGCCAATTTTATTGAGGCAAGAAAATGACTGTATCCAAAGCAAAAGGGGCTGTGAAGCTCCCTGTCGATAGTATTTTGGCGGGCGATTGTATCGAGATGATGAACGCACTGCCGGAAAATTCCATTGATCTGATCTTTGCGGATCCCCCCTATAACCTGCAGCTAAAGGGTGAACTGCATCGTCCTGACAATTCCAAGGTGGATGCGGTGGATGATGCGTGGGACCAATTTGACAGTTTCAAGGCGTATGATGATTTCACCAATGCATGGTTGAAAGCGGCGCGGCGTATTTTGAAACCAAATGGCGCAATCTGGGTGATTGGGTCCTACCACAATATTTTCCGCGTTGGGGCGGCGTTGCAAAACCACGGCTATTGGATTTTGAATGATGTTGTTTGGCGTAAATCCAACCCCATGCCGAATTTCCGCGGCAAGCGTTTGACAAATGCACATGAAACCATGATCTGGGCGTCCAAGTCCGAGGCGGCGAAATATACCTTTAACTATGAGGCGTTAAAATCCCTCAATGACGGTGTGCAAATGCGATCCGATTGGGTTTTGCCAATTTGCAACGGTCATGAACGCATCAAGGATGCCAATGGCGACAAGGCGCATCCGACGCAAAAACCCGAAAGCCTGTTGCATCGGGTGATTGTGGGATCGACAAACCCTGGGGACGTCATTTTGGACCCGTTCTTTGGCACAGGCACCACAGGTGCGGTTGCCAAAATGTTGGGCCGTCATTTCATCGGCATCGAACGCGAAGACGCGTATCGCAAGGTCGCCGAAAAACGTTTGAAATCCGTACGCAAATACGACAGCGAAGCCTTGGCCGTGTCGACATCAAAACGCGCCGAACCCCGCGTGCCATTCGGCACATTGGTCGAACGCGGCATGTTGCGTCCGGGCGAAGAGTTGTGGTCCATGAACGGCCGATACAAGGCCAAGGTGCGTGCCGATGGCACATTGGTCGGGGCCGATATCAAAGGGTCGATCCACCAAGTTGGCGCAAAACTAGAAGGCGCGCCAAGCTGTAATGGCTGGACCTATTGGTGCTACAAGAAAGATGGTAAAACTGTGCCCATAGACATGCTGCGTCAACAAATTCGCGCCGAAATGGTCGAACGTCCAAACTAATTCTATTTCATAATACTGCAGCGCGGTCTTAGCTGCAGCCGTTTTTCCGCCTGTGTCCTGACAACACAAGGAGACTTGCCCCCAAACCATTGCGTTTGGGGGCCTTTTTCTTGATCATTTCGAAAAAAGATATTAATTCTATGGAATAATTAATTTTTTAATTTGTTGTGTAAATAGGGATGTCAGCATGCGGTTGCCACCAAAGTTGTCCAAGCGCGAACTCCAGGTTTTGCCTTTTCTGGTTCAGGGGTACACGCGTCGCGAAATTGCCGATGAATTACAAGTTTCCGACGAAACGGTCAAAATTTTTGCGCGGAATTTATCGCGAAAATTTGGTGGGTCGACGGTTCGCGAGGTGATGCGTGATTTGGTTGATTATCATAAATTTTTTCTTAAAGGCGCCTATAAATTCTATGTTCCGCACGTCGATTTCTTTGTTGAAGTCTCTGAGAATTTGCAAGAGTGCAGCACAAAGGCCAAATTTGCCATCGTTCCAATTACGGATGAAGTGAACGATTTCATCGAGTGTTATGCCATTCGATCTGATCTGTTCGCGATCGAGATAAATAAGCGTCTTATTCGCGGGCAACAGGATATCGAAAATAAGATCCTGTTCAAATATGAATTTGAACGGCCCATAAAGCCATTTGAACAACAAGAAATCGAAGTGATCAGCCAACAAAAACTAACTTATCCAAATGGCAAAAAAACAAGCTATTCGAATGCTGCGTTTGAACCCACAGGTTCGATGGATTTTAGGGTAAAATTCGCAAAAAGACAGCCGCCATCAAAAGTGGTGTGTTATCGGCGCCATGGCAGCCAAATTTATCAAAATGAATTTGACTATAACATTATCGGCGAAACCACTTATCAATTGAAAATTCAAAACCCGATACACTTGTCATGTTACACACTCGAATGGGAAATATAATGCACTTAAAGACAATGCCTTTGCCCTCTACAAATACGACGTTTTGGGTTTAAACTGCATACGATTTCCGCCTAAACTTTCGACGCGTGAGCTTCAGATTTTACCATACATAACGCTGGGTATGACGCGTTCCGACATTGCAGAGCGGCTTGACGTTGGTTCAGAAAGCGTCAAAGCAACAACGCGAAATCTATTGCGCAAATTTGGCCACAGCAAGATCCGCGAAGCGATGGTTGATCTCCAATCGTTTCAAGAAATCTATATCCAATCAGAACAGAGTTTTTTTATTAAATCCGCACATGTTACATACCAAATTTCCCATAAGCCCAAAGCCGCATGTTGTAATGTTCGTCTTAGGCTAAAGGCGGTTAATCGTGGCGTTCGGTCTTTGACACAGACTTTGGCCAACGCAGTTCAAATCGATTATGCAGAGCATCATGGGATTAAACGGTCGGCTGATTATATTTATTCTGACTGCGAGATTTTCCAATTTGATGTTGGTAAAAAATGTAAATACGCCGAAGAAACCGATTTGGATTACACACTTTATTATGACGTAACTGGCTCTGACACTTACACACAACGGTTCATGTATTGGGTCAATGAACCAACTGCGCAGCTGACCTTTGTTTTAGACCATGATCCAGATGTTTCCCCGAAAGACTTTTGTGTCATTGGGCGCTTTGCGCATTTGAGCGAAGATGTTGATTTTGATTTGATTCCGCTATCGCAGACGCAGGTCAAAATTCATCTGCCAAAACCAAAATATGCGCGCATGTACATTTTTCAGTGGTCCTAGCCCGATCGTTTTACGCGCTAGACGATATCATCTTTTACAAGGCGAAAACTGATTGCTTCGGAAATATGGTGCTTTTGCGTACTCTCCGAGCTGTCTAAATCTGCGATCGTGCGTGCAACGCGCATGATCCGATGAAACCCTCGCGCCGTGAGGTCAAGTTTTTCCGCCGCCGTTTACAGATAGCCCACAGCTGCTCCGTCGAATTTCATGACAGGGGTCAGTTTTTCACCCTGAAGATCCGCATTGGTTCTTTCATTTGATTGATCTTTGGTGCGCTCTAATTGCAGCAAGCGCGCTTCATGGACACGCGCGGCAATCGTTTCGCTGGCTTCGCCGCGGTTATGATCGCTAAGATCGCGAAAGCTGACGGGGGGTACTTCAATTCTTAGGTCAAACCGATCCATGAGCGGCCCTGATATGCGGCTAAGATATTCTGCACCGCACAGCGGCGCGCGATTACAGGCCTGATCCGGCTGGGTCATATATCCGCAGCGACAGGGATTTGCCGCCGCAATAAGGGTAAAACGGCAAGGATATTTCACATGCGCGTTGGCACGTGCGATCATCACTTCGCCTGTTTCTAGCGGCTGACGTAACGTTTCTAGAACATTTCGCGGAAATTCGGGCAATTCGTCCAGAAACAAAACGCCGTTATGCGCCAGCGATATTTCCCCAGGTTTTGCAGACCTCCCGCCCCCCACTATTGCAGCCATCGAAGACGTGTGATGGGGTTCGCGAAAGGGGCGTGTATTTTGTAACCCACCATTCCTTGTTAACCCCGAGATCGAATAGATCATCGTTGTGTCTAACGCTTCGCGGGCTGTCATAGGGGGTAATATTGTTTGCAACCGTGCAGCCAGCATCGATTTTCCGGCGCCAGGCGTGCCGACCATCAAAAGGTGATGCCGACCTGCAGCGGCAATTTCTAATGCGCGTTTTGCACGTTCTTGACCTTTTACATCGTGCATATCGCAGTGATGTCTAGGCGGGGGCAGTGCGCGCGGTTCTGCGGCCTCGATCGGGTTTTGTCCTGTCAAATGCTGGATCAACCGCAAAAGCGATGGTGCGGCGATGACGCGGGTTTGGTCGATCCATGCCGCTTCGTTGCCACAGGCTTCGGGGCAGAGCAGCGATTTGTCCAACTCAGCAGCTTTTAACGCCGTAGGTAGGGCTCCTGATACGGCGTTCAGCCGGCCATCTAATGACACTTCGCCAATGGAAATGGCATTTTCGACATCTTCTTTCGGCACAATATCCAGCCCAGCCAAAAGCGCTAAGGCAATAGGCAAATCTAGATGTGACCCTTCTTTCGGTAAATCAGCGGGGGTCAGGTTCACCGTGATGCGTTTTGACGGCAGTGCGATGGACAGGGCTGCAAAGGCCGCCCGGATGCGTTCGCGTGCTTCTGATACCGCTTTATCAGGCAGCCCGACGATGGAAAACGCGGGCAGACCGTTAGTGATTGCGCATTCAACGTCAATCACTTTTGGTTCAATGCCTTCAAAGCAAACTGTATAGGCGCGTGTGATCACTCGGAGGCCCCCCTTTCGTTAAGACATGACAAACGATTATTGCCAAATAGTTAACGATTTGTAGGAATTGCTCTGAACGCTTTTCCTTTGGTGATTGCACCTATAACATGCCGTTATGGAATCGCAGTTAGATTGGCATTATGCCAAATCAGTTTTGGAATGGCAGATGGAACTGGGGGTGTCCGAGGCAATCTTGGACGCGCCCGTCAATCGTTTTGAACTGCAAGATAAAGCCAGACCTGCAACGTCAAAGACCGCCAAGGTCGTGGCGCAAATTGCAAAAGAAGAAAGCCCCGTAGATATTGCAGCTCAGATCGTCAGGCGTGTGACGTCGATATCGGACTTGCGGGACGCAATTGCAAATTTTGAACATTGCCAATTAAAACGCGGCTCGCGCAACATGGTGTTTTCTGACGGAAACCCTGCGGCGCGTGTCATGATCGTTGGGGATGGTCCAGGCCGCGACGAAGACACTCAAGGCAAGCCCTTCGTTGGCCGCTCGGGGCAATTGCTGGACAAAATGTTTTCGGCGATCGGCATGTCGCGCGACGCTGTTGATGCCGAACGTGCGGTGTATTTGACGAATGTCGTCCCATGGCGCCCACCGCAAAATCGCGATCCTTCGCAAGACGAAATAAATATGATGGCGCCCTTTTTGATCCGTCACATCGAATTGGCGCAGCCAGAGGTTGTCGTTGCGATGGGTAACATCAGCTGTGCGGCCCTATTGGGCGAACGGGGCATCACGCGGTTGCGCGGGACATGGTCCAAGGTGGCAGGGATTGATGTTTTGCCGATGTTCCATCCTGATTATCTATTACGCAGCCCCCTGTCCAAACGCGAGGCGTGGATGGATTTATTGCAAATCAAATCAAGGCTGGGGATTTAGATGTCGCGCATCGATGAAACCAAAGAATTTGTCCCCGTCAAAATAGCCGTTTTGACCGTGTCAGATACCCGATCTTATGACGATGACAAATCAGGTCAAACTTTGGTTGATCGCGTACAAGCTGCGGGTCATATCTTGGCAGATCGTAAAATCGTGGCGGATGAGCGTGGTGAAATTGCCAATTTATTACGGGATTGGATTGCGGATCGTAACATCGATGTTGTGATCAGCACTGGTGGCACAGGACTAACGGGTCGTGACGTCACAGTAGAGGCACATCGAGATGTCTATGAAAAAGAAATTGACGCCTTTGGCACGGTTTTCACAATCGTAAGCATGCAAAAAATCGGAACCTCAGCGGTGCAATCACGCGCGACCGCTGGCGTTGCAGGTGGCACATATCTATTTGCGTTGCCCGGATCGCCCGGTGCCTGCAAAGATGCGTGGGATGAGATTTTGTCCAAGCAGCTTGATTATCGCCATCGGCCATGTAACTTCGTCGAGATTATGCCGCGGCTCGATGAACATATGCGGCGCAAATAACGTTATGTCGCGTGGGAAGTATTTCTGCATGGCATCAATGATCCAAATAAATAACGACGACTATCCTACTCACTTTTCTCAAGGACAGTGTAATGCGCTTTCTTCGTAATGGCTTGATCGGTCTATTTCTTTTGTCACTTAGTTTGGGGCTTTTGGCGTTTGCTGGGCAAATGGTGAAAACTGCGATCGGTGATCGCATGTCCAAGGAAACGCGCGCCCCGCAGGCACGGGAACGTATATTCACGGTAAATGTCGTTGCAGCTGAGCCGGATACTATCGCACCAACGTTGGAAGCATTTGGCGAAATCCAAAGTCGCCGCACGCTCGATCTGAGATTGGCAAGCAGTGGTCAAGTCATTGAACTATCGCCCAACTTTATTGAGGGCGGCCAAGTTCAGCAAGGCGAAGTGTTAGCGCGCTTGAACGATGCAAATGCGCAATCCGATTTGGCGCGCGCCAAGGCGGATGTTACCGATGCGATGGGCGAAGTTGCCGAAGCAGAGCGCGCAATCGCGTTGGCACAAGACGAGCTGGCCGCGGCCAAGCAACAGGCAGATTTGCGGTCACGTGCTTATGAGCGCCAGGTTGATCTGCAAACGCGTGGCGTTGGAACAGCAGCCGCGGTCGAGGCCGCAGAGCTTGCGGCATCCAGTGCCGCACAAGCTGTGCTGTCGCGCCGCAGCGCCCTTGACCAAGCGTTTGCGCGCCAATCTCAGGCGCAAACCCGATTGACCCGTGTGCAATTGGCGGCAAGTGACGCGCAGCGTCGGTTGGATGACACAGTGCTTGTAGCAGAATTTTCAGGTGTCCTGAGCGGGATCAGCTTGGTGCAAGGTGGATTGGTCAGCAGTAATGAACGCATCGGTCAGTTGATTGATCCAAACGCGCTTGAGGTAGCGTTTCGTGTCTCGACTGAACAGTATGCCCGACTGTTGGATGACAACGGTCGTTTGATTGATGCGCCGACAACAGTATCCTTGAGTGTGATGGGAACCGAATTAACATCTTCGGCCTTGTTAAGCCGCGATGCCGGATCCGTTGGCGATGGTCAAACGGGACGTTTGGTTTTTGCCCAGTTGCAAAATCCAATTGGGCTAAAGCCAGGTGATTTTGTAAGTGTAAAAGTGCAGGAACCAGAATTGCGATTTGCGATCCGTTTGCCGGGCACGGCACTTGATGCGGAAAACACTGTCTTGGTTTTGGGTGAAGAAGATCGTTTAGAAAAAGTCGACGTCACACTGTTACGTCGTCAAGGCAATGATGTGATTGTCCGGTCACGCGATCTGGTCGGCCGAGAGGTGGTTGCGGTGCAGACCCCATTGCTTGGGGCGGGGATCAAGGTGAAACCGTTGCGCCAAAGTGATGTTCAAGGCGGAGCCCAGGAACCTGAAACAGTTGAACTCACTCAAGAGCGCCGCGCTAAGTTAATCGCTTATGTCGAAGCGAATGGATTTATCCCTGCCGAAGCCAAAAAGCGTATTCTTGGTCAGCTAAACCAAGACCAAGTTCCCGCAAAAGTCGTTCAAAGGCTTGAAAGCCGCATGTGAGGTGTGACCCATGGTCCGTGATATTCCAAAATCTGCTGGTGGGCTTTTATCGTATTTTACCCGCCATAAAACTGCGGCCAATTTGTTATTGGTGATTTTGCTCGTTGCGGGTCTAATGGCTGTCCCGCGAATGCGAGCACAATTTTTTCCAGATGTCATCGTCGATAATATCTCGATTTCCTTCGTATGGAAGGGCGCGGGCGCCGAGGATGTAGATGCAGCGATTGTGCAAGTCGTCGAACCGACACTGTTGGCGATTGAGGGTGTCACGGGCGCGAATAGCACGTCGCGCGAGGGCAGCGCGCGAATTGACCTTGAATTTGAACCAGAGTGGGACATGGCACGCGCAAAGGCCGATGTTGAAACCGCTTTGGATTTGATCCCGTCTTTGCCCGAGGACGCTGAGGATCCGACAATCACCCGATCATCATGGAGCGATCGCGTCACGGATGTGATCATCTCAGGACCTGTTGAAATAGAACAACTTGGGCAATTCGCCGATGAATTTGTTTTGCGCCTGTTCAACGAAGGCGTGACACGTACAACCATTCGCGGCGTCGCGGCACCCGAAGTCATAGTCGAAGTACCCACTGCAAATCTCATAAAATATAATACTACCATGCGCCAAATTGCATCTGTCATCGCCGAAGAGGTCAGCGCAGATCCAGCCGGTGATGTAAGTGGTGCAAATACGCGTGTGCGCACTGGCATAGAAAAGCGCAGCGTGGATGAAATTCAATCTATTGTTCTTGGGTCAAATTCGGATGGGTCCACATTGACAATCGGCGATGTTGCTCGGGTTTTTAACAATGGAGTAGACCGAGAGCGCGCTTATTTCGTCGGTGAAGATCAGGCCGTGACAGTACGTGTGGATCGGTCCCAAAAAGGCGATGCGATCGACATTCAACATCAGGTCGAAGGCATTGCACAAAAGCTTGAGGCGACCTTGCCAGCGGGGACCAACATTGAATTGATACGAACCCGCGCAGAATATATTTCGGGACGTTTGAATATCTTGGTTAACAATGGGATATCGGGACTGATTTTGGTCTTGGGCCTTTTGTTTTTATTCCTGAATGCAAGAACCGCGTTTTGGGTTGCCGCGGGTATTCCAACGGCAATGATGACTGCGATAGCGATCATGTATTTCGCAGGTTTGACGTTTAATATGATTTCGCTTTTTGCGCTTATTATTACGCTGGGGATTGTTGTGGATGACGCTATTGTTGTTGGCGAACATGCCGATCAACGTGCGCGGCGTGGATTGCCACCGATAGAGGCGGCGGAAACTGCGGCGATCCGCATGGCAATGCCTGTTTTGGCCGCCACGATAACCACGGTAATTGCCTTTTTTGGTCTGACTGCAATTGGTGGGCGGTTTGGCGATTTGATCGCGGATATCCCGTTTACGGTTATTGTGGTCCTGTTGGCATCTTTGGTTGAATGTTTCTTGATTTTGCCAAACCATATGGCGCATTCACTTGGAACTGGTGATAGAATTCGATGGTATGATCGCCCCAGTTATGTGGTCAATATTGCGTTTGAATGGGCGCGTGATACGCTATTTCGTCGGTTCATTTATTTCGTTGTGCGTACGCGATATGTCATGTTGGCAGGGGCGCTTGTGCTGTTGGCATCACAAGTCACTTTGGTGATTTCAGGTAAAGTTGCATGGCGGTTTTTTGCAGCGCCAGAGCTGTCCTCTGTGACTGGCAACTTTGCCATGTTAAATACCGCCACGCGTGAAGATACACTTGCGATGACCCGCGAGTTGCAACGCGCGGTTGAAGAGTTGGGCAAATCTTATGAGGAACGCCATGGGCGGAACCCGGTGGAATATGTCCTGGTTGAAATTGGCGGAAATTCTGGTCGCGCGTTGCCGGGAACGGAAAATAAATCCGCCGATTTGTTGGGGGGTATTTCGATTGAAATTATCGAACCGGATTTTCGTCCCTATTCCAGCTTTGCGTTTGTTGGCGAATTGCAAGACGCGGTGCGCGAACATCCGTTGCTTGAAACGCTTTCGTTTCGTGGTTGGCGGTCTGGGCCAGGCGGCGATGCGCTGGATGTGCAGTTTTATGGTGCAGATGCTCAAACGCTCAAGGCTGCGTCAGAGGATCTAAAAACTGCGCTGGCGCGTTTTCCTCAGGTGTCTGCCGTAGAAGATGATCTGTCGTATGACAAAGAAGAACTTATCTTAGAGCTGACACCCCAAGGCCAAGCGCTGGGCTTTACGATTGACGGGCTGGGTAGTGTTTTGCGGAATCGACTAAACGGTGTTGAGGCCGCGACCTATCCATTGGGGTCACGTAGTGCGGCGATCCGTGTTGAATTGCCTCAACAAGAGTTGACGTCGGATTTCCTAGAGCGCATGCAATTGCGTGCACCCAACGGTATTTACGTGCCCATCGCCGATATTGTCAGCGTTGAAAGGCGTTCCGGATTTTCGACTGTGCGGCGTGAAAACGGCATACGTTTGATATCGGTCACAGGCGACATTGCCGAAGATAACCCAGAGGATGCCGTGGCGGTGTCCGAGGCTCTTGAAAATGATATTTTGCCCCGTATCGCATCAGAACGCCAAGTTGACTGGCGCCTGTCTGGCCTTGCTGAACAAGAGAACGAATTCCTAAATGACGCGAGAACAGGTCTGATTTTATGTTTGGTTGGTATTTATCTAACCTTGACTTGGGTCTTTGCAAGCTGGACCCGCCCGATTGTTGTTATGGCGGTCATTCCATTTGGTTTGGTCGGTGCCATTTGGGGGCATTATATGTGGGACATTTCGATGTCTTTGTTCACCGTCGTCGGCTTGCTTGGCATGATCGGTATTATCATCAATGACTCGATCGTTTTGATCACAACCATTGATGAATATGCCAAGGATCGGGGTCTTATTCCGTCTGTGATCGACGCTGCTGCGGATCGCTTGCGCCCCGTCATGTTGACAACATTGACCACTGTTTTGGGCTTGGGGCCATTGTTGTATGAACGCTCTTCTCAGGCTGAATTTTTGAAACCGACTGTGGTCACACTTGTTTTTGGTTTGGGCTTTGGGATGGCGCTGGTGTTGATCATTGTCCCATCGCTTATCGCCATACAAAACGATTTCAAACGGTTCCGCGTGTCACTTATGACAGGATTAACGATGCGCAACCTAAAAATAAGGGCGTTGTTTGTAGGATCGACTTTGGCAATTTGTGCGTGGCTTTTGGCGACAATGGGTTGGGTCATTATGTTTGATCGGCTTCCGTCTGGTCTGCAGCCGCTTGTCAGCGCGGTTGGAGGCACCAATGGGATTGCGGCTGCGTTTGCGTTGTTCCTTGCGGGAAGCGTACTTTGGATTACCTTGTTGTTCTTGACAACGCATTTTGCTGCTTTGGCAAACTGGGTCAAATTGCGGCGCCAGATGAACTAATCCACGGGTGGCCTAATGCGTTAAGAACATCCAATCTGTTCGATCGTGCGTGACGGTCCAATAATCGACAGACGCAGTTTCTTGCGTTGCATAAGCACTGGTGCGTTTGACGTGTTTTTTATGATCGCCGAGGTTGACAAAATATCGCCGTGACGCATTGGTTTTGCCATGTCGACCCACGCATCGGGGCTTGTATATTCAATGACAAACCATTCCCACCCGCCTTGGGATGGCACCCGCGCTTTTGCGGTAACGCTTATGCCATCTTTTACTTTTTGAAAGTCACAAGAAATTTCGTCCAAGTTAAAATCCTTCGGCGCATAGGGCGCGTTGGCCAGTGCGGCGATGATCCGCGGATCACGTTTGTTTTTCGGGCGAAGCGGCTGGGAAACAACAAAATCATAGGGAACGCAAATATCCTTACAGACGCCGATATTTGCGGATAATTCCAATGTAACAGGTGCATCATTTGCCGGTGTAACCCGTATCGGGAGGACCAACTGTTTGGTATAGCCCAGCGTTTCAAACCCGCTGTTTCCAATCTGTTCAGGACTTGGCCAAATGACATCAATTGCAGCAACGTTTTTGCTTTGGCTAAAATCAAATAAAGGCGGAAAGCCTGCATCACCGGGCGCGCGCCAGTATGTTTTCCAGTTATGGTCCAACTTGATTGAGAGCGCTGCTATCACGTCGCCTGACGTGTCGCGCCACCCTTGCAACAGCTCGACCTCTTGTATCCCTTCTGATTGAGCGGCCGGCGCTAAACCTAATGCCAAGGTCGAAAACAGAGTATAAATTAACACAGCCTTTTTCATATTGTTGTTGTGAGATAAAAATCCTGACTTGCCAAGTCACAATAAAGCGATAACCTGTGAACAGGGTGAACAATTGGTGCGGAACGATGTCTAAGATCAGTGGGGACTTGACAGGTAAATTTTTGATTGCGATGCCGGGAATGGGGGACCCCCGTTTCGAAGGTGCGGTGATTTATCTGTGTGACTATTCGGACGATGGGGCAATGGGGTTGATTGTTAACAAACCCGTCCAAAATCCAAACTTTGATCAGCTTTGTGAACATCTGCTTGTCACTAAAACGGCGCATGCGCCTGTAGATGTCGTTTATGGGGGACCGGTTGAACAAAAGCGCGGCTTTGTCCTGCACAGTTCAGATTACAAACCTGATGAGGCAGGGCGCATTTTGGGTCATGATTTGGCGATGTCGACAACCCTCAGTGTGATTGAGGATCTGGCACGTGGCCAAGGCCCAGACCGAGCAATGATTGCAATGGGCTGTGCCGGATGGTCCGCCGGACAGCTTGATCAAGAGATAGAGCAAAACACATGGATGATTTGCGACGGTGATCATGACTTGATCTTTTCTCGCGATTTTGATGATAAATGGACGACCGCGTTGGTGCGCGCTGGGATCGATGCGCGCTTACTTGTCCCTGCGATGGGGACAGCTTAATCGCGTGGGGCTGCCGCGCGTTTCAGTCGATCATTTATCGCAACTCCAATCCCATGATTTGGGATAGGAGAAATCGCGATTTGATCGCCACGTAATGCGTCAATCTCGTGCAGCATGGCAAAAAGATTGGCCGCCGCTTCGGCGAGGTCGCCGTTAGGTGACAGGTTTAGATCACAAGCCACCGCCCCGAACCCCAGTCTTTTTTCGCCGGATTTCCAATGGGTTGCGTTCAGCCTGACATGGCCGCGCGGCGCATAATGTGATGTCATTTGGCCCGGTGCAATAATGTTGTCGGCCTGCTCCAGCTGGGTGATGGGGCAACCTAGAACCTGTTCTATCTGCGCAGCGGTGATGGTGCCGGGGCGCAAGATTGTGGGATTGGGATCAAAGTGCAAGATTGTTGATTCAACGCCGTCTTCACTGTGTCCATCTTGCAGGATCGCGTCAATGCGACCGTCCAATCCAGACAAAACATGTTCGGCGCGCGTCGGGCTGATTTTACCTGATGGATTGGCAGACGGTGCTGCAATCGGCCCAGAAAATCTGTGTAACAGCTGTTGTGCAACTGTATGGCGTGGCACACGAATGGCAACTGTGGGCAGACCCGCGCGCACCAAATCGGACAAGCCTGCATCAGCGCGAACGGGTAAAACCATTGTTAATGGACCTGGCCAGAAGGCATCTGCAATCTGCCGTGCCTGATCTGTCCAATGAACATAACGCGCGACCATTTCTATTGTGGCAACATGCACGATCAGCGGATTAAAAGAAGGTCGGCCTTTGGCTTGGTAAATTTTTGCAACGGCAGTGTCATCACAGGCATGGGCGCCTAGACCGAAAACCGTTTCGGTCGGAAAGGCAACAAGCCCGCCCTGCGACAAAATCTGTGCCGCTGTTTCAATATCTTGTGGATTTGATCCAAGCTTTAGGGTGTGCATGATACATTTGACGCTGCGTTTTTGTTGATGAGTTCCATACCCCTATCTTATGGATATGGCTAGTCCAGCTGACAAAGAATAAGGATTTCACATGCCATTTCGTGCTCCAGTGTCTGAATACACGTTTTTATTTGAAAATGTGGTCGATTATTCTGTTTTAACAACGACTGAAAAATTCCAAGATGCCACTTCGGACATGGTCGACGCAATTCTGACCGAAGCGGGTCGATTGTGCGAGGATGTGATGTATCCTGTTCAGCGCAATGGCGATATTGATCCTGCGCGATTGGAAAACGGGGTTGTGCGCACGTCAAAAGGCTTTGCCGAAGCATATCGTGCGATCGCGGATGGCGGCTGGGTGTCAACTTCGGCTAGCCCTGAATATGGGGGCATGGGGTTACCGTTGACGGTGACCACGGCTGTCAATGAAATGATGGCTGCTGCGTGTTTGTCTTTACAGCTAAACCCCTTAATGACGCAGGGCCAGATCGAAGCGCTAGAGCATCACGCCAGTGATGAGATCAAGTCGTTGTACCTTCCAAAATTAATATCAGGCGAATGGTGTGGTACGATGAACCTTACCGAACCTGCCGCAGGATCAGACGTCGGTGCATTGCGATCAAAGGCTGAGCCTAATGGCGATGGCAGCTATGCAATCACAGGTCAAAAAATTTATATCTCATGGGGGGATAATGATTTTTCTGGCAATGTGTGCCATTTGGTTTTAGCGCGCCTGCCTGATGGTGTGCCTGGCACAAAGGGTATTTCTTTGTTTATCGTGCCAAAATACATTCCAGACGAAAATGGCAATCCTGGGGTTGCCAACACCCTTAATGTTGTCTCGCTTGAACATAAAATGGGTCTGCATGGCAGCCCAACGGCAGTGATGCAATATGATGGTGCGCGGGGTTGGTTGGTGGGCGAACCACATGACGGGATGCGTGCCATGTTTACAATGATGAACAACGCGCGCCTTGGCGTTGGCGGGCAGGGGATCGGCGCCGCCGAGGGTGCGCTGCAACATGCATTAGCCTATGCCGAAGGTCGCAAGCAAGGCCGCAGCCCGATCGAGAATGGGACTGGCACGATCATAGATCACGCTGATGTGCGGCGCATGCTGATGACGATGAAGGCAGATGTCTTTGCCGCCCGTGCAATCGCGTTATCAAATGCTGTTGCAATCGACATGAGCAATGCAACTGGGTCCTCTGAATGGTCAGCGCGCGCTGCATTTTTGACCCCAATCACCAAGGCATTTGGCACTGACACAGGGATCGAGGTGTCTTCAATGGGTGTGCAAGTCCACGGCGGGATGGGATATGTCGAAGAAACAGGTGCTGCACAGTATTTGCGTGACGTGCGTGTAACCGCAATTTACGAAGGCACAAACGGCATTCAAGCGATGGATTTGGTCGGCCGCAAATTAATGGACGGTGGCGAAGCTGCCAATGCATTGTTGGATGAGATGCAGGCCAAAATAGAAGCGGCGCGCAGTCAATTGTCAGATCTGGCCGAACCGGTTTGGCAGGCAATCGAATCTTTGCGCGAAGGGACCGAATGGATGTTAGAGCAATCCAATCTGAACGATCGTTTTGCAGGCGCTGTTCCGTTTTTGCGGGCCTTTGCCCGTGTTCTGGGCGGCTATTTCCATCTGCGCGCCAGCCTTGCCGAGGGTGGAAATGGACCCAAAACAAAGCTTGCTAGATTTTACATCATGTCTCTACTGCCTGAGCATCAAGGATTGTTGGCGCAGGCGCGTCAAGGTGCAGCAGCCCTCTATGAACTTAGCAGCGATGAATTGCTTGCAGGATGAGTGATCTTACACGTTTGCAAGAAGGTCTGCGGTACCCATTCCCAGAAGCACCCGAATTTGGTGCGATGATAGAAATCGCTACCGATATCTTTTGGTTGCGCTTACCGCTGCCAATGGCATTGGATCATGTGAATGTGTATCTTTTACGCGACCCAGATGGTTGGACAATTGTTGACACCGGGATGGGCAGCCGAAAGACCAAGGCCATTTGGCAAAGTTTAATTGATGGGCCGCTTGCGTGTCAGTCAATTGCACGGGTTGTTGTGACACATCATCATCCTGATCATGTGGGCCTTGCCGGGTGGTTTCAAACCGAATTTGGTGCCGAGCTGATTATGACGCGCACGGCCTGGCTTATGGCGCGTATGTTGGTGTTAGATGTGCAAGACCTGCCCGTTCCTGAAACCTTGACCTTTTGGCGGCGCGCGGGCATGGATCCTGTCATTTTGGAAGAACGTGCCAAAGGCAAGCCGTTCAACTTTGCCGATACGGTTCATCCGATGCCATTGGGCTATTCCCGCATCCAAGAAGGTGATGTGCTAACACTTGCCGGGCGGAAATGGACTGTTCATATCGGCAACGGCCATGCGCCTGAACACGCGACATTATGGTGTGACGATGCACCACTGGTCATTGCCGGTGATCAGATCATTTCATCGATTAGCCCGAATTTGGGGGTTTATGCGACCGAGCCAGATGCCGATCCCGTGGGAGAATGGCTAGAGGCCTGTGAACGGCTTGCGCGCTATGCAACGCCAGATCACTTGGTCTTGTCGGGACATAAATTACCATTCATCGGTTTGCCGCATCGATTTCAACAGATGATCACCAATCACCATCATGCGCTTGATCGACTGTATGAATACTTAGAAACCCCAAGAACCGCGGCAGAGTGTTTTTCATGCCTATTCAAACGACACATAGGTCCCGATGAATACGGCCTCGCCTTAGTCGAAGCGGTGGCACATCTCAACACGCTTTATCGCTCTGGACGAGCAAAGCGGCAATTGGATGAAAACGGCGCACTCAGATATTCGCGTCCATAACCGCGACAAGATGCACGTTCTTTATTGCCGATACGGTCGTGACATGTTGGAATGAATCGGCTAATGAGCGTTAAACAGACAAACTAAAGGTGTAATATGTCAGAGCACAAGCACGGTTCAATGGATACAAGTGTCCAAGAGAAAACATTCGACGGCTTTATGTCATGGTCCGTTAAAATTGCGGTCGCCTCAATCGCCATTTTGGTGTTCTTGGCACTGTTCAACAGCTAATATTTTTGGGGGCGGCATGCGTTGGTTTATCTTAGGCTGTGCTGTCCTTTTATCTGCATGTACTGCGGTCACAGATCACTACGCCTCTGATGAGGTGATTAAAAATTCCGCCTATGTCCATGATGGGCCGCCGGTATTGGCGCTTTATACCATGGTGAATAACCGTCATGGGGCTGGCGAACACTCTGCATTATTGGTGAATGGGTCACAGCGTGTCGTTTTCGATCCTGCAGGCACTTTGGTGCACGACGTTCTGATTGAAAAAGATGACGTGCTTTACGGAATGACGCCGCCAATACTTGATTTTTATACCCGCGCCCATGCACGAAAATCATTTCATGTTGTCATACAAGAAATAGAAGTCTCTCCAGAAACAGCTGAGCTTGCGTTTTCCTTGGTCCGTGCCAATGGTCCGGTCACATCTGCATTTTGCGCAAGTGCGACATCCAATATTTTGCGTCAAATTCCGGGATTTGAAAGCATCCCACAAACGATGCGGCCAAATAAACTTCGTGAAGCGTTTGGCAAATTGCCTGGGGTGACAGAGCAGGCGTTGTACGAATATGATGACGACGACAAACGCGTTGCGCTGCGGGCGTTTGACGCGGCACTTGTCGCGGCGCAAAAATAGATGTTATGCCGCATGGCGTCCATCGGATCATTTAAAGCATGACTTTGGGCGTGATATTGGCAGGTGGCCTGTCGCGTCGCATGGGTCGGTCAAAATCCGAATTACCATTTGGTCAAACGACCATGTTAGAATATGTGGTCGCGCGTCTTGCGCCACAATGTGATCTAGTCGTCGTGAATGCAAATTCCGAAATCAGGATTGCAAACGCGGTTGTCAATGATCCGTTGCCGGGCGCTTTGGGTCCAATGGCGGGTCTGTTGGCCGGTATGACCTATGCCGAGCGTCACGGGTTTTCAAAAATCGTCACGGTCGCAGTTGATACGCCATTCTTTCCCGATACTTATGTGAAATCTTTGCAGACTGGACGCAATGCGCTCATCGTGCTGGCAAAATCCGAAAGTGGTAGTCACCCTACTTGCGGGCTGTGGGATGTTTCGTTGCGCGATGATCTGGCGGCCTCTTTGCATGCGGGCGAACGCAAAGTGATGGCGTGGGCACGCCGGCACAATGCGGTGAGCATTCATTTTTCTTCGACTTCCTTTGATCCATTTTTCAATGTAAATACACCGTCGGATTACGAACAGGCACAACACATTATCGCAGGTCAGACATGAAAATCTATGGTGTCACGGGATGGAAAAATTCTGGAAAGACGGGCCTGATGGAACGCCTCATCGCCGAATTTTCGGCGCGTGGATTTTCGGTGTCCAGCATAAAACACGCGCATCATACGGTTGATGTTGATCATCCTGGAAAGGATAGCTATCGACATCGGGTTGCCGGCGCGCAAGAAGTTGTCTTGGCAACACAATCGCGTATTGCAATCATGCAGGAATTGCGGGGCACAGACGAGCCAAGCTTGCAGGATCTTTTGCAACGTCTCTCGCCAGTCGATTTGGTCCTGATCGAAGGATACAAGCGAGATCGTCACCCTAAAATAGAATGCCGCCGTTCTGAAACGGCACAGACATTGATTGCAGTTGATGACCCGACGATCCGCGCAATCGCATCTGATGGGCCTGTCGAAACAAATCGCCCCGTATTTGATTTGAACGATACTGTTGCGATTGCTGATTATATTTCCACCGAGTTGAATTTGGGGGCGTGATTATCGTCTATTGCGCTACATTCCGAAAGATCAACCAAATGGTTGAATATAATTACTGATCAAAATTTCCCCCAGAATGGCAATTTGCTGACTGCCAGTGTTATTTTCTGTCAAAAAATATCCATAAAAAATAATGCCTTAATCCACATTTTGATGCGGCGAATGATGCATTGACTCGCATGCCGAGAGTCAGTATCACACGCCCAAGCATCCTCAGGGGGTCTTTATGTCCGATCCGCAAAATTCCGATCCGCTAAAAGCGCTGGAAAAACGGATCAACGACGTTAAAGCGTCGCAAGGCAAAGAGAAACGCATGGATGAACACTATTCGTCGGCCCAAGTTGGGTGGCGCATGGTGACCGAGCTGGTCGCAGGTCTTGGGATCGGGTTCGGAATTGGCTACGGCTTGGATCATTTGTTTGGGACCCTGCCATGGCTAATGTTGATATTTACAATGCTTGGCTTTGTTGCTGGCGTCAAAACGATGATGCGATCCGCGACAGAGCTTACGCAACCTAATCAGGCCGAGACACAGGCCAAAGATGAAAGAGGACGTAACCGTGGCTAGCGAAGCGCATACAGCAACAGAATCCAGCTTGGTGTTTCACCCGATGGACCAATTCATCGTCAAACCGTTGTTTGGCCATGGTCCTGTTGAATGGTATACGGTCACGAACGCGACACTCTGGATGGCGCTCGCGGTTATTGCGATCATTGCGTTGATGGTATTTGGCACATCTCGTCGTGCAGTCATTCCAACACGCAGCCAGTCGATCGGCGAATTGGCGTACGGCTTTGTTTACAAAATGGTCGAGGACGTAACCGGCAAAGACGCGGTTGTGTTTTTCCCTTACATCATGACGCTGTTCATGTTCATCGTCACAGCGAACTTTTTGGGTTTGTTGCCAATGTCGTTTACAACAACATCGCATTTTGCCGTGACCGCGGTTTTGGCGATGGCTGTTTTTCTAACAGTCACAATCGTTGGCTTTGCTAAAAATGGCGCATCATTCTTAGGCTTGTTCTGGGTCTCATCGGCACCATTAGCGTTGCGCCCGATCTTGGCGATCATCGAACTTATCTCTTATTTCGTACGTCCTGTCAGTCATTCTATCCGTCTTGCGGGTAACGTTATGGCAGGTCACGCGGTTATCAAAGTGTTTGCAGGTTTTGCGGCCATTGCAACGATTGCACCGGTTTCTGTTGTTGCGATCACTGCGATGTACGGCTTGGAAATCCTTGTGGCCTTTATCCAGGCCTACGTTTTTACAATTCTGACCTGTGTGTATCTGAAAGATGCATTGCATCCATCACACTAAGGTTTGAACTCACTTATTCCTATTAACTTCCAATCGTAAGGAGACATCACCATGGAAGGTCAATTGGCACATATCGGCGCAGGTCTAGCAGCAATCGGTTCTGGCGCAGCAGCTATCGGTGTGGGTAACGTTGCAGGTAACTACCTAGCAGGCGCATTGCGCAACCCATCAGCAGCAGCATCACA
>RFZH01000160.1 GCA_009920815.1 Paracoccaceae bacterium | reverse complement strand
CTATCCCTATGGTGGACGCCTAAACGCACCAACCATAACAGGTGGCAGCGTCGAAGACCTGCGGGGCCTCGATAACGATGGGTCAAAAATGCGTTTATCGATGCCTGCCAACTCAAATGACATTGGCGGGGCTGTTTTTGACGAATTTGGCCACCTTCACGGGATCTTGGTGTCACCAAACGCATCGGGCAGATTGCTGCCATCAGACACGCAGGTTGCAATTCAGCTGAACAAGATCATTGATCAAGGTGCTTCATTGGCACTCAATAAAGCAAACACCACGCAAGAACCGTTGCGCGAAGAGGCTTTGGTAACTGCCTTGTCAGCGCCGGCAGCCTTGATTGAATGCTGGGAAAACTAGAAACGCCCACGTTGCGGCACGCCTCATTATAAAACAGAAAGGCGCGGCCCACTGTCCGCGCCTTTTTATTCAAGACAACTGCACTTTCTCAATGCTGTCTTTAATTTCGCCAAAACCGAGGCGTAAACAATATAAACACGGTCAATAGCTCCAGCCGTCCTAATAGCATTCCAGCAATCAACAACCATTTTGCCGTGTCATTCAGGCCAGAAAAGTTACCTGATGGGCCAATTTGATCCCCAAGACCGGGACCAATATTGGCAATCGCAGTTGCAGCGCCTGATAAAGCCGTCACAAAATCCAATCCCGTCATTCCCAATAATATCGCCAAAACCCCTAAGCTGACAAAAAAGACAACGAAAAATGACATGACCGAATTCATGACGTCATCATCGATTGCGCGCCCTTGGAATTTTGGGATAAACACGCCATTGGGCGAATGAATTTTTTTCAACTGGTTACGAATAGACGCGATCATAATTTGATAACGAAATATTTTAACCGAACACGCCGTCGATCCTGCGCACCCACCGACAAGCCCGATAAAAAAGAACATTGCGATTAAAAAACCACCCCATTGCATATAATCCACCGACGCATATCCCGTACCACTCAGGATAGACACGATATTAAACAGCGCCTCGCGAAAGGCTTGTTCATGGTGGTGGGGAAAGAAATTTATCAACACAATTGATGTGCCGATAACCAAAACGGCAATCAAGATTATAAACGCCTTGACCTGACTATCTTTAAACAGCTCAAACGTGCCGCCGTTCACCATTTGAACATAGCGCACAAACGGCAAAGCCGCCAAGATCATGTAAAACGATGCAACGTATTCGGGGGGGCCTGAAAAGGTACCAAACGATGCGTCATAGTTTGAAAATCCACCGGTGGAAATTGTGGTCAGGGCATGTACGAGCGCGTCAAACCCATTTAACCCAACCGCGACAAACGATAAGAAACATGCGATGGTCAACACGACGTAGATGCCCGATATCTGCCCCGCGATTTCGGTTGCGCGGGGTAGAATTTTCCCCATTGTTTCAAAGCCTTCGGCACGAAAAACTTGCATACCTCCGACACGCAGTTCGGGCAAAAACGCCAAAGCGACAACGATGATCCCAACACCACCCAGCCATTGCAGAATTCCACGCCACAGCAACAACCCGCGCGGCAGGTAATCAAGGCCCGTGATCACCGTCGATCCTGTTGTCGTCATCCCTGAGACAGATTCAAAAAATGAATCAACGATACTGGACTGAGTAGCGCCCAGCAAAAACGGCAAGGCGCCAAAGAGCGGTAGAGCGACCCACAAGCTCGTCGTCAACAAAAACGTTTTTTGAATATCTAGGCCTTCTTGTTTACCGTTTGATGTCGCAATCGACATCAAGGCACCAATCAAAAAGGTGATGATCCCGCATTCCGCAAAAATCCGCCAATGCGGATTGCCGTCGTAATAGTCAATAAACATGGGAAAAGCCATCATTGCCCCCAAAAAGGCAACCAGTATCCCAATGACGTATCCTATCGGTCGTAGATCAAACATACCAATTCGATGCCGTGCACCCAGAGGTAAGTCAAGTGCAGATCACCCTTTGTCAGCCGCGATGTATCAAAGTTTCAAACAACTTGGGATCCATAGACGGACCAGAGAATGTTTCACCCTGTATCAAAACCGAAACGGCATCATGGCTGTGCAGGCTTTCTTGGTGGCTCGCTATCACACGAAAATCACCGATCCGAGGGTCATTTTGCAGATGTTCACAAAAGAGCCGCGCCGCGTCTTCGACAAAGATCGGATTGGCTGCGTTCAACTCGGCAAAGGCTTGTTCGTCTTCGCGCTTGACCATGACCTGGGTTTCGGTCGGCACCGCGGCACGGCACATGTCGATCACATCCTCGAACCATAACTTTGAATCACCTTCGTATTTCAACGACACACGCGCGACAGAACGTTGCGAATGGGGTGTGGCCAATTGCCCCCGCGCCGCACGCGCATGTTCCGAAAGTTCAAGCGAACATGGACAGGTCGAGCTATACACATAATCGATGTGCATAATCTTATGCTGAACGCCATTTTGTTCAACAAGCTCAAGCGCGATATCATAATACTGATACCCCTCAAGGCCCGAACGTAAACTTTGTATTTTTTGCGGAAACGAAAAGCGCATCACAACACGTGCATCAAAGCTTTCTAAATCCGCTTTGTAATCATCAAGAACGGCACGCACGACGCTAAAGCTAAACAAGCTTTCTGAGTGCTTGTAAAAGCTGCGCATGATGCGTGACATGTTGATGCCCTTTTTATTGGCATCTAGCCCGACAGTGCCAGTTACTGACGTCTCAAGTGTAATTTCGCCACCGTCGCGTCGCTGATAACGAATTGGCAACCGAAAATTCGAAATGCCTACATGTTGGATTGCGGTTTTCGCACCGCGGATCAACGAACTTGGACCGTTTTGTAAATCTGGAAGGGTATCTTTATATGCCTCAGAGACAGTGAAATCCTGCGGATAATCACGCCCAAATTTAGGATAGCCGACATCCACACCGTCAAGCGCCTTTGCAATGCGTTGATCATTGGGGTTTTGATCCGCCCAAGCACGGATAACGGCTAATGCGTCTTCTAGTGTTTTGTCGGTCGTCTCTTGTTCAATATCACGCGAATGCAGAGTCATGGCGTTCCCCTCTAGACTGCGGCAATCTTTAATATAAGTCCGAATTCTGGATTTTCCAGATCCGTACCTTTACACGTAGTTTACGACTTAACAAAGCATTAATAATATCATGCGACATTAAGTGCGTTTAGCAAATCACAAATCAAATCGTCGGTATCCTCTAGACCTACGGACAAACGTATCAAACCAGATGAAATGCCCAACATATCTTTTTGATCCTGTGGCAACCGTTGATGTGTCGTGGTTGCAGGATGTGTTGCAATGCTTTTGGCATCCCCGAGGTTGTTAGAGATCAACACAATCTCTAAAGCATTCATAAACCTGAACGCCGCTTGTTCACCGCCCTCGATTTCAAAGGTAACAATAGTACCGCCCTTGCCCATTTGACGCATAACAAGATTATGCTGAGGATGACTTACCAGACCAGGATAGGAGAGTTTGGCAATTTTTCCATGATCCGAAAGCGCCTGCGCAATTTTTTCTGCACTATCAGTCTGTGCCCGCACCCGTAAATCAATGGTTTCCAGACCTTTCAACATGATCCACGCATTGAACGGACTCATCGATCCGCCGGTGTGTTTCATGTAGGTTTCAATCGGACCACGAATAAAGTCACGTTTGCCCAGTATCACCCCGCCCAACGCGCGCCCTTGGCCATCAATGTGTTTCGTCGCGGAATAGGTTACGATATCTGCGCCCTGCTCAATTGCGCGCGAAAACACCGGCGTGGCGAATACGTTGTCGACAATAACCAATGCGCCATGCGCGTGCGCAATTTCTGCAACACCGGCAATATCGACAACCTCAAGGCCAGGGTTTGAAACTGATTCAAAAAACACTGCCTTTGTTTTATCGCTCACCGCGTCGCGCCATGCGTTCAGATCGGTGCCATCGATCAAGGTGACATGAACCCCAAACCTAGGCAAAATTTCATCCAAGATATACAAGCAAGACCCGAACAGTGCGCGCCCTGCAACGACGTGATCCCCCGCCTTTAGAATGGACATCAACGCACCATTGACCGCCGCCATACCCGATGCACAGGCAAATGCGTCCTCTGCCCCTTCTAACAGGGCGATACGATCTTCGAACATGGCAACGGTGGGGTTACCGTAACGGGCGTAAATAAATTCGTCATCGCCTGCCTTGACGAAACGCGCTTGAGCTTGTTCCGCAGTTTCGTAGACGAACCCTTGGGTCAGAAAAATCGCTTCGCTCACTTCGTTATATTGGCTGCGGCGGGTACCACCATGCACCAATTTTGTACGGGCGTTCCAATCTCGTTTCATTTTGTCCTCGTGGTCATCTAACCATAAAAAAACCCCATTCGCATGGGTCAAGCGAAAGGGGGCTCTCTCATCTCGACCTTTTAGCGGCATGTTTAGCGTGGCCCGCAATCTGGTAACAAATCGCCACGTTTTTTCATTACACCAGTCTTTTTAAACGGTCAATTCACAATGAATGACTGGTTTTGCGACCTTAACGATCACTATTTAGATCACCGTATTTTGCAAAAACTTTGAACTGGCTGATCAAAAATGCAAACATGGCAAGCGATAACCCAAAGGTTTTGAAATATACCCAGGTTTCGGTGGACTGTGTGCGCCATACCAATTCATTTGCCAGTGCAAGAGCCACGAAAAACACTGTGATGCGCCGCGCAAGGATCATCCAACCCTCGTGAGACATCTTTAGGGATTGTCCTAACACCGTTTCCATATAGGACGTGCCTCGTAACAATCCAAAGCCCATGATTGCAGCAAAGATCAAATAAATGATCGTAGGTTTTATCTTAAAGAAACGTTCGTCATTCAAAGCCACACTTAGACCGCCAAACACGACAACCAAAACGACGGTCACAACCTGCATCCTTGAGATTTCGCCAGATAAAAGCCAACCGATAAACGTTGCAATCACAAGGACAGGTACAAAAATCCCAGTCGCGGCAATAAACCCGCTATAAGTTTGACCAAAGACAACAACATCTTGGTCTTTTAAAAGGTAAAAGGTTATGAAAAAGATCGCTAATGGCCCATATTCCAAAAGGTTTTTCATGAGCGGCGAAAGTGGTTTTTTTGACATTTCTTATCCTCCGAATTCGACGATGACCGCGCCCAGCGCGATAAGAGCCATTAATCCAACACGCTTTGGTCCTACCTTTTCTTTTAAGAAAATCCAACCAATAAAGGCGGCAAAGATTGTAGAGGTTTCGCGTAAAACAGCCGCCTCTCCAACTTTATCAAGCCGTGTCGCCAACATAATGGATCCAAAACTGAAATAGGCGACCCCCCCCCCAATAAATCCACGTCGCAAAAGCGGCCCCAAGGCAGGACGCTGTGCCAAACCAAACCAGCGACGTGTGGCAATGATGGGAAACAAAATGGCGTCAATGACGAAAAACCACGCCAAAAACGTCATC
>RFZH01000159.1 GCA_009920815.1 Paracoccaceae bacterium | reverse complement strand
GCTGACATTTCGCGCATCTTCTCAAACACCAATGCTGCCGCTGCGGGCGGGGCCATTGCAACGCTGATCCTGACCCAACTGATGTACAAAAAACCTGATCTTACCATGATCTTGAATGGTGCTTTGGCCGGGTTGGTTTCGATCACTGCTGAACCCCTAACACCCTCATTGGGCGCTGCAACCTTGATCGGTGCCGTTGGCGGTGTCATCGTAGTCTTTGCAGTTCCAATGTTGGACCGTATGAAAATCGATGATGTCGTCGGTGCAATCCCTGTGCACCTTTTGTCCGGCATCTGGGGCACCATTGCGGTTGTCTTTACGAATGCGGATGCATCTTTGGCTGTGCAAATCCAATCTATCATAATTGTTGGGGCATTTGTTGTGATCACGTCATCAGTGATGTGGTTCTTGTTAAAAGCGACACTTGGGATCCGCGTCGAAGAAGAAGACGAGATCAACGGATTGGATATGGCGGAATTGGGTATGGAAGCCTATCCAGAATTCTCGCGCCGCTAATCAAATAGGAACGCAAACAATACGCTGAAGGGGTCGCAGGTCGGCCCCTTTTGCAATTATATACCGAGAATGTAAGATGTTAACGGTGCCTTGGTATGCAAAAGATCAGATCAAATTTAATCGGAATCGACGAAGGCAGCTTCACACTTTTTTCACATTACGACACAGGCGGAAAAATGTGGAACGGCAGCGGGCCGCGCGAAGTGAAGCGGTTGATTACATTTTCCGAACCGTTCGCATCCCCACCATCTGTGCATGTGGCCATTACGCTGTGGGACGTCAATCATTCACGCAATAAACGGGTGGACTATCGCACCGACGCAATCACAACAACCGATTTCAGCGTTATTTTCCGCACTTGGAGCGACACAAAAATCGCCCTCGTACGGATGTCGTGGCGGGCGATCGGCGAGGTTCCGGATCCAGATAATATTTGGATATTAAGTGATTAAAGCAAACCGTCGTAAATCGGTTCCAATGTTTCTGTGTCAAACAAAGATGATACCGATGTGCCGTTCCAGATATTTAATATCGCTTGGGCAAACATCGGCGCAGTCGGCACGATGCGGATATTTGGGGCATCCAAGACGGCTTGGGTTGGTTCGATTGAATCGGACAGTACCAGAGATTTCATCACAGAATTTGTGACACGCTCTACCGCAGGACCAGACATTACGCCATGGGTGATATAGGAATGCACTTCGGCGGCGCCATTCTCCATCAGGACCTCTGCCGCTTTGCACAGGGTGCCGGCGGTATCACAAATGTCGTCGACGATAATACATTTTTTGCCTTTAACGTTACCGATGACTGTCATTTCCGCAATTTCACCAGGCTTTTCACGGCGTTTATCGACGATTGCAAGCGGTGCGTTGATGCGTTTTGCCAATTCACGTGCGCGGGCAACGCCACCAACGTCAGGCGATACAACCATGACATCCGCAAGGCCATCCTTGAACTGACTGATGATATCTAACGCAAAGATCGGTGACGCGTAGAGGTTATCAACGGGAATGTCAAAAAAGCCTTGGATCTGTGCCGCGTGTAAATCCATCGTCAGAACACGTTCAACGCCTGCTTCTACCAGCATGTTCGCCACCAGCTTGGCCGAAATCGGTGTCCGCGCCTTGGCGCGGCGATCTTGGCGGGCATAGCCAAAATATGGGATGACAGCGGTGATGCGCCCTGCCGACGACCGACGCAGCGCATCCGTCATGATCAACAGCTCCATCAAATTGTCATTGGCTGGGTTCGATGTCGACTGGATAATAAACATATCCTCGCCACGAACGTTTTCATAGACTTCTACAAAGATCTCTTGGTCGTTAAAGCGTTCAACACGCGCGTCAACCAAACCAACATTCAAACCACGATGCAGCGACATGCGGCGTGAAATTGCTTTGGCTAGGGTGCGGTTCGCATTCCCCGATATCATCTTTGGTTCGTTGGCAGCCATTGTTCGGTGTTCCTAAGTTCAAATTAGCAGAATCGACAAGATAACCCCGCTTAGCATGACAAGGATGCTTGGCAAAGCGTTGCGATGGGCCAAGTCGTCGCAATCGTCAAAATATTTGCGGTGTTAAGCGCCTCTGAGATTAACATTCCACAAAGATGCACGTTTTCCGTGTCTAATTTCCGACGCGACCTAAGGGCACAGTGTTTACTTTTCTATGGCACGCCCATGACAGAGCCCCTAGAAGGTGCACGATAGCGGCAGGATAATTAGACCCATGACCATTCAAAAGCGCACAGGACTAGACATAAACGAAATCAGCGTTGGGCATGGTCCCGAACATGGGTTTCTGCTTCATTGTACGCTGGGCAATGCTGGTTCATTGACCCGTTTTGGCAATGGCTTCTCAGATAAAATGACAATGACTGGATTTGATCTGCCGGGCCATGGCAAAAGCCAGGATTGGACATTTGAAGAGGACTATCAAAACCGCATTTTGGCCATCACAGAAAGCTTTATCACCGTACCCACCCATTTGATCGGCCATTCCTTTGGCGCGACGGTTGCCCTACGCTTTGCGCATAAACATCCGCATCTGGTCAAGTCTATGGTGCTGTTTGAACCTGTATTTTTCCAAGCCGCGTTGAACGCACAACCGGACTTGGGCGATAGATATTTCCCACTGCATACGCCGTTCGTCGACGCATTGGCCGCCAAGGACCATGTTACATCGGCGCGATTATTTTTGTCTGATTGGGGCGATGGAACCCCATGGGAAGATTTACCCGAGGCATTTCGTGCCGCAGCAATCGAGCGTATGCCATTGGTCGGTGCTGGCGCAACATCAGTACACCAAGATTTGGGCGGTTTGCTAGAACCGAATGGGCTGTCTCGCGTGAATGCTCCAACCCTTTTTATGCGCGGTCAAAAGACGCATTTCATGATACCGCACATTCACAAAGCTTTGTGTGACATGATGCCAAACGCCCTTGATATTGAAATTCCAGGCGCTGGCCACATGGTACCAATCACTCATGCAAAACATTGCATTGAGGTCGCAGCACACTTTTACGAAAACATATCTTAGATACTTAGCGATCCCAAAGAACGTCGCCGAGAAAAATATACCCCGCACCGTAAATGGTTTTGATCAACGTCGGGTTTTTGGGATCCTCTTTAAGTTTGGTGCGCAAGCGTGAAATGCGAACGTCCATTGCGCGATCAAAGCTTTCGCCCGCGGCACCGCCTAAGCTTTCTTGCATAAAGGACCGGCTGATTAAACGCTTTGGGCTTTCTAAAAATAGCCGAAGCACTTCGCCTTCGGCATGCGAAAACGTGGTTTCATCTCCCGCCTCATCCGAAAGAACGTAGCGATCGAAATCTGCGATCCATCCTTCAAAGCGCGCTAAATTGCCTGGCGCGGGCTGGGTACGTTCTTTTCGCATGCGTGCACGTACTCGGGCGACGACCTCTGCGGGTTCAAAGGGTTTGATGATATAATCATCTGCGCCTAGCTCTAATCCTGTAACACGATCCTGAACCTGAGCGCGGCCCGAAATAATGATCACAATCGCCCCCTGCTCCAATGCGAGGCGATGAACCAAGGTAAGACCGTCACGATCCGGCAGACCCAAGTCCACCAAACAGACATCCGGTGTGGTCGTCTTTAGGGACGCTTCGAATTCAGTGGCGCGTGAAAACGCTTTGGTGCGAAATCCAGCCTCTTCGAGTGCGTCAGACAGAATAGCGCGAATTGCTGGTTCATCGTCCAAAATCGTGACCAAAGGTGTGTTCATAATTCATTCACCATATTGCATAACTTGGCGCAGATCCTGAACATCAAAGGGTTTTGATAGAACAGGCGAAATGCGCGCTGCAGCCTCAACCAAAGCATGGCGCGAAGGCAGCGATGACATAAAGATTACTTTGGGCTTGCTTGTGCCAAGCGACGCTACAAAGTCAACACCCGTTTCTTCGCCCTCTAACTGAAGATCGCTAAGAACCAAGGTAATTTCAGGTAATCCATCAATCAATGCGCGCGCTTCGTTCGCGGATTGTGCTTCGACAACAGAAAATCCAAGATGCGTCAGCATTGGGCGGATCGCATCTCTCAGTTCAGAGCGGTCCTCGAGCAGCAGGGCCAATCCTGGCTTTACTTGATCAACAGCCATGCGCGCGGGAAACCTAAGTGTAACGCGCGCACCACCGTATGCGTTGCGCAAGCTCAATTCACCACCAGACATTTTTGCTATGTCATACACCATGGTTAGGCCAAGCCCTGTACCTTTGTCACCTTTAGTGGTGAAAAACGGATCCAATGCATGCTCGATCGACTTTTGCGAAAATCCTGGGCCAGTGTCAGACACTGTAAATTCTATCCACGTGTTTTTTATAACTCTGGCCGCAATCGTGATTTTGCCCGTTGTCCCGCAAGCGTCGCGCGCATTCAGCACGAGGTTCAAAAGCGCATCTTGTATATTGCCTTGATCCAATAACCACTTGCGATCATCTGTTTTGTCTTGAATGGACAACTCAATCCCTGCTGGCAATGCAGATCGCCCCAGTGTCGCAAATGAATTCAGCCAATTACCAATATGTGTTGCCATTGGTTTTGGAACGCGAGTCCCGGTCATATCGGCAATTGTATTCAACATTGCACCGCCGCGGCTTGCGGCATCGTGGGTTGCACGGATCAGATCTTTGGCATCTTGAGGCAAATCCATTTTCAACAACCGGCTTTGCGCGCCCAGAATGATCGTCAACAGATTAGAAAAATCATGCGCTAGGCCGCTGGTCAATTGTGCAGCCATCTCGCGTTTGCTTTGCTGTTGTAAAGTGGAACGGGCCTGTGTTTCTTCGGTCACGTCCATGGACAAAATATAGACACCGTTGATGGCCTGAGACTCTCCGCCGCGATCAGGCGTAAAGGCGACGCGAATACGCCGCGAACTTAATGCATCGTTAAATTCAAAAACGCTTTCGATCCCTTCAAGCGCCATATTCAGGTTATGTTCAATTTGTGAATAAGCCTGAGCGCCAAGTGCCTCTGCGATATGTCTGCCTAGGATATCCGACGGGCGCTCTGGCATGATCGCATTAAGGCGCCGATTTGAATAAGTGTAGCGCCGGTCTAACCCGACGTGCGCAATATGCGCCGGCATCATTTCGGTGGTAAGGCGGGTGCGCGCCTCAATTTCGGTCAATTCTTGTTTTGCTTGTTCAAGCGCTGCAATGGTTGACGCCAATTTTCGGTTTGTGCTGCCCAATTCCTGAGAATAGACATTCAATTGACCGCTTAATTCCTGAGATCGCTCGCGCAGCATGTCTTCTTGTCGTTTAATCTGGGTGATGTCGGTATATACCGTGACCCACCCACCTTGGGGCAACGGGGCGCCCTCGACGGAAATGACCTGACCATTTGCACGGGTGCGCTCCATATAATGCGGTTCAAAATCGCGGGCCATCTGGACACGTTCAAGAACAAAGTCATCTAT
>RFZH01000158.1 GCA_009920815.1 Paracoccaceae bacterium | reverse complement strand
TGAATTTCATACCGATCGTCGTAGGTATTTGAAGTTGATGGTGTATCTATCCGATGTTTCGGCCGCTGACGGTCCATTTGAAGTCGCTGTCGGTAGTTGGGTTAAGCGTAGTATGCATTCCAATCGTGCGATTAAACCATGCTTTGTTGCGCGGGAGATATATGAAAGCTGTCGCCGGGATGCAGCACCGCGGTATTCCAATCGATCTTACCCTGCTGAACAAGCTCGATCAACATTGGGATCAGATCAAGGTGGACCTGATCGCATCTGTCGACAAAGCATTTGGCGTTTATGTCGATGGCAGCTTTAAGGAAGCCCTGTTCGAGACATACCTCGCGCAGGCTAAGCTTGTGTGGCCACGCCTAGAAAGCGGTCGACTTGCTTTGGACAAAGACACGTTTAGTGAGATGAGTAAGCGCCATCCAGTGGTCCAGCCTCTCCACGAACTACGTAAAACGCTTGGTGAACTTAAGCTCAATAAGCTTGCGGTTGGGCCTGATGGGCGCAACCGCACCATGCTCTCACCGTTTGCGGCAAAGACAGGACGCAATCAGCCCAGCACAACTAAGTTCGTGTTTGGTCCTGCCAAATGGGTGCGCGGGTTAATCAAACCGTCCGAGGGAATGGCGCTGGCATATTGTGATTGGTCCTCGCAAGAAATTGCGATTGCAGCCGCGTTATCGGGGGATGAGATTATGTGGGAGGCCTATGCCAGTGGGGATCCCTATATCGCCTTCGCAATCCAAGCCGGGCTCGCACCTAAAGGCGCAACTAAGGTCACACACAAGGAGATCCGCAACAAATGTAAATCCGTTGTGCTTGGGACAAACTATGGCATGACGGCCCACGGTGTTGCACAAGCAGCGAGTATCCACAAGTTAGAAGCCGACGCCCTTTTACAAAAGCATCGGGAAACCTACCAGCACTTCTGGCGGTGGGCCGACAACAACATGGATGCAGGGCTGTTGGGGCTCAAGCTAGAAACGTGCTTCGGGTGGTCGATACAAGCCCGCGGAGGATCGGTGAAAGCCAACACATTCCTCAACTGGCCAATGCAAGCCCATGGGGCAGAGATGATGCGCATTGCCTGTATCATCGCTATCGAACGCGGACTGAAACTCTGCGCCCCTATTCATGACGCACTTTTGATTGAGGCCCCCCTTGATGACATTGACGGGGAGGTCGCAAGGCTGAAGAGCTGTATGGCAGAGGCAAGTGAAGCGGTTCTGGGCGATGGTAAAATATGCCGTGTTGATGCAGAAATTGTGTGCTATCCCGATCGGTATATGGACGAGAACGGTCACGCTATGTGGTCAAGGATCATGCATATTTTGAATGAGGTTCAGTCTTGACCGCCGCGCTTTCCGCGGAACACCTACGCGGTTTCCGCGGGACCGTATCTATATCTTTTATATTCTTATTTACAATAAACGGGTGTGCTCAAAATGAATAATGCATCAGCAGCCCAAAGCAGCAAACGCGACGCCTTATTTTTAAAAGGACCAATCACGTTTGGTTGGATACGGCAAAACATTCCTGATCCCACGTCGCGGCTCATTCTTGTGGCCGAAGCATTCATGAACATGCACTCACCATCCCTCACAGCCTTGGAGCTATCGCTCAAGGTTTGGCAATGCGTCGGGATCGACAGTCCAGATCAGCGCGCACGCGTGTTGAATAAGATTGATCAGAAATGTGAGGGGTATCGCGTTGAGCGGCGCGTGGGGCGGTCGGCATTGCTTTTAAGAAATAGCCTGTAAATTTATAATTTTCGTTATTCAAAAAATAAGGCCCCCTAAGGGGCCTTATTACATAGACAATTTAATTCTCAATCAATTTTGAACGACCAAAAGAATGTTTCGCCAGAACTATCATCGACGCCGTCGTTGTCTGTAGAAACCCAAGCTGTTCCGTCGTTAAAAATGGCAAGACCTTCCACTTTGTCGACAATGTAGCCATTATTGACGGCTAAATCTGGGATCAGATCGCGTTCCAACTCTTTGGTTACAACTGGCAAGTCGGTACCCAGTTTTGCGGGAATTAACTGATCCTTTCGCACACGATAGATCTTCTTTGTTACTGCTGCTTCGCCAATTTGATTGTCACGCTCGATGATGTAAACATATTCGCCATGCGCTACAATTTCTGACAACCCAACCCAGCCTTTTGTTGGAGTATCAAGTGGATAATGAACTGCGCCCCATTCTTTGGTTTCTGTATTGTAAGAAACCAGCTTCACCTGACCTTTCGGATCATCTTTCCATTCACGCTGAACGGCCATCCACAGTGTGTCTCCAACTTTGGTGATACCTTCAAATCCAAAACGAATTTCATTTGCCATTAGCTCTACGGGTAGTCCAATTTCCTCCTTTATTTCACCTTTCGAGTTGACGTTATAAATTGCGTGCGGTGTGACGCGATCAGTTCTGCCCTCTGACGCGATCCAAAAGCCACCTTTGCCATCGAGAGTGATACCCTCCATATCTAATTTTTGCGCTGGACGCCCTGTTCGGGTTACAGAAAGTGCCGACACAACTTGTGCTGGTTTGACCTTGGTATCAACTGTAAAAATTGTCGGCTGATAACCGTAGAAGCTATCATTCACAAAGTGAACCAGCCCGTTGTCGCCGGCAACCATACCTGAATTTGCACCCCAACCAATCAATTCATCTGCCCCAGCAGATGTCAGTTGCGGATAGGATGCCGGCGCATCTTGATACTCGTAAATCATAACATGAGCGCGTGCCCCACCATCCTCGACTAGGTCAACTTCGTTTGCGGTTGCAAGAATATTGCGTTCTGGAATAGCAATTGCACCTTCTGGTGAAATCCCCGATGGTAGGACTTGTTTAAAAACCGGCTCTGCAGGATTTGAAACATCATATACAGAAATTGTGGAGGCTCGCTCGGAAAGTACAAAGGCATATGGTGTTCCAGCGAAAACTCCAAACTCCATACCTTCTGGCTCAACGCCCTTAGCGTCGGAGCGTTTATCAGGATAATGGCCCGCTTGGATTATTGCTGTCTCAAAATCTGAATTGGATTCAAAAACAACGTCGCCATTTTTGTGGTAAACGGTGATCGAGCGAGACCCACCATCCATATCCCCTTCGTTCGCAGTCATAAAATGGTTGTCATCAAGCCACTGTACACCATCCGCTTCCCGAGCGCGGTTTTTTTGTTCCTTATCAAACGTAAGCGCTGCGCGTTCGTCATCAGTATCAACGCGAACAAGATCAACAGTCCCTGCGTTGAAGTGAGACGCAATATTTCCGTCTGCACCAATAACGACGATGTGATTATTTTCTTGCATCGTCACCACGATTTCATCGTTTTTGTTGACATCAACAAATTCAGGCTCTGGATCTTCTGGCGCAATGTCAGCCAAACCTGTTACATCAATCTTTTGAACGCTGTCACACAATGGCATGCCATTTTGCAGCATTATTTTTGAAATCCAGCCTGCTGGCATTTGACCGACGCGACCGTCCCCCAAATCCTCATCGCGTTCATTCTCGATTGCAATTGCGATGAACGTACCTTTTTCGTTATGGGCAGAAGAGTCTGGTTGACCGCCTAGATCACAAGTTGCCTTTGTAGCACCAGACTTCATATCGACGACGACCAACTTTCCTGACGGATTCGTGTAGCTCTCACTAGTGTTTACAGCAACATAAGCAAGATCCTCGATGACCGTGACAGATGTGGGCTCGCCTTGCATATCCGTATTGCCCAGCGCTTTTGGGTTTTTAGGGTCTGTGATATCTATGCGACCCACTACGCCGAGTGGGCTGTCTGTATATATCAAAGTCATACCATCGCCAGAAGCTCCGATAATTTCCGCGGAGCTTCCCTCGCCAACGCGATCCCCGTTGTTATTTGGAGTAGCAAAGCTTGAAATTCTATTAAAGTTCATATCTGCCAATACGCCAGTTGCCGATAGCGCGAGTAGCGAACTGAGCAGTGCGAGACGAGATTTCATAATATTCTCCTTAATGATCTAGTCTCGGCGATGGGATCACGATTGTGTGTCAACTTTAAAAAAGTTTCATGAAGAATTTATGAAAATCTATCACTCTGCTACGCTACCCTCGCACCGAGAAGAACAACACGTTCTGTTCGGATCATTTTGGGTATGTTTTGTCCATTTTAGTTCAAAATGCATCAGGTCACCAACCTTGAAAGTTGATAGGTTGTCATATTTCTTTAACAAATTTTCTGCAGAATGTTCTTTAAAAGAGGCAGTAACATGAACCTAGTGCACCAAAACATTTCCAACGAACTCGCAAAAGATCTTATGAATGGTTTTCCCCTGGCAAGCGTTCTTCTGGGAAGAGACGAGTTTGTAGTTATGTCAAATTCGCATGCGGAACGTATTTTTGGAGATGGCTTAATCGATCGTCATTATTTGACCTTGGTTAGAGATCCTGCAATTTCAGAGGCGATTTATTCTGTCAAAGCGCATGGTGGAAAGCGAGATGTGCGTTGGAACACAATTATTGCCAATGTCGATCGCACTTTCCTTGCATCAATAACAACTATTGGGACTTCATTTTTGCTATTGACCCTCGAAGATCAGACACAATTAGAGCAGTCCAAACAATTGCGTCGAGATTTTGTTAGTAACGTTAGCCATGAATTACGAACACCCCTAACTTCCATTCTAGGATTTCTCGAGAGCATTCAAACTGTTGCTAGAAATGATAAAAAAACAACAACACGGTTTCTTAAAATTATGACTGATGAAACTATAAGAATGAGTAGATTGGTCAATGATCTCTTGTCGCTCAATCGTGTTGAAAACGAAGAGAGTATGCCGCCCACTGACTCAGTGGATTTGATCTCGATCATTAATGATACTATCGAAAATACTGAGCCTGTCTACTCAAAAACCAATAATTCATTGAGCTTTTTACATCCGAACCAGCCGATAGTGGTTAAGGGAAGTAAAGATCAACTTCAGCAAGTGGTCACAAATTTGCTCGACAATGCTGTAAAGTATGGTGGACCAAATAAAGAAGTAAAAATTGAGCTCACCGGCCCTGCACATTTCGCAATTCTTGGTCGTACTGGTGTAACCTTAGAAGTTATTGACCAAGGCAAAGGTATCGCGAGTGAGCATATCCCTAGGTTAACGGAGCGCTTTTACAGAGTCGATAGTCATCGGTCACGCGAGGTAGGTGGCACAGGGCTGGGACTATCGATTGTAAAACATATTATAAATCGCCATGGTGGCCGCCTTCGAATAAAAAGTGTCGAAGGTGAAGGCAGCACATTTTCGGTTGTTCTGCCCTCAGATTGATTTCACAGAACTTTTACAAAAGCGTCATTCAAATGTTACAGACTACACTCATCTAGTTTTCGACCGTTACGTCATAAACCAACCAAGGAGAAAGATTGTGTCTTTCATTAAAAATTCTGCTTCTGTGATCGCTGTGATCGCAGTTTCTGCTACTGCCGCCGCAGCCCGTGACCAAGTCCAAGTTGCTGG
>RFZH01000157.1 GCA_009920815.1 Paracoccaceae bacterium | reverse complement strand
TTTTTGCCACAGCTTTGATCAGGTCGCCCAATCGGCCGATTGCATTTCGCGCAGACGGCTGGCGGTGCGTTCAAATTCAAACACGCCTTCGCCTTCTATGTATAACATTTCCGGAACTGCAGCGGCAGAACAGATCAATTTCACCTTTGCCTCATAGAGCGCATCAATAAGCGTGACAAAGCGTTTGGCTTCATTGAAATTACTGCGGCCCAGTTGCGGGATGTTATCAACCATCAGTACACGCACCGCATCAGCGATTGCCAAATAATCACCCGGGCCCAACATTTGACCGCATAGATCAAAGAACGAAAACCGCGCTATCCCGTTGTGATAGGCGGGAAAGACCAATTCGCGCCCCTTATGTGTCAGACTAAATCGCGTTGATTGCCCATGGCTAAGGTCAGACCATATTGCATCCATTGTGGCGCGGGCGTTATCGTCAATCGGGCTGAAATAACTTGCTTCACCCGCCAAACGATTTTGACGATAATCCGTGTCACTGGCCATTTCGACGACCGCCAGCTTGTCGCAGATCAGATCGATAAATGGCAAAAACAGCTGACGGTTCAATCCGTCTTTGTACAGATCCTGAGGCACGCGGTTTGATGTCGTAACCACGACAACGCCTGCATCAAATAATTTTTCAAACAAACGGCCTACGATCATCGCGTCGGCAATGTCTTTGATTTGCATTTCATCAAAGGCCAACACCTTGACCGCGTCCGAGACAGATTTGGCCACGGGGGCCAAGGCGTCGGCGGTCGTGTTCTTGCGCGCTTCATGCAAGGCGTTTTGGATTTCTTGCATAAAGGCATGAAAATGCACCCGTCGTACCGGCACGGACAGGCTGTCGACAAATAAATCCATCAACATCGATTTGCCACGTCCGACGCCGCCCCAAAGGTATAATCCCTTGGGCGCTGGAGGGGCTTTGCGAAATAATCCGCGCTTTTGCGGTGTTTCAACCGCTGCGCGGATCCGTTCAAATTCTGGTAAAATAGCGCGCTGCACGGGATCGTCATGCAACAATCCCGCGGCAATTCGGTCATTATAAAGCGTGCTCAAATCAGTCATATGTGTTCCTTAGCGTGACTTGTCCCAAGATAAAAGATTGTATTAAGACACAATTTCATTTGACCCGCACGTAATGTTTCCATTAGCTGCCCCTAGCAAGGAGACCGCGATGACAGCTAAGTCCTCAATCTTTACCCCTGTATTATTAGTCGGCTGCGCAATCATTTTGATTAGTTTTGCGGTCCGTGCGTCGTTTGGCGTGTTTCAGATCCCCATTGCGACCGAATTTGGATGGCTGCGCACGGATTTTTCACTTGCGATTGCAATTCAGAATTTGGCGTGGGGCATTGGTCAGCCGATTTTTGGTGCGATGGCCGAAAAAATGGGGGATCGACGTGCGATTGTTTTTGGCGGCCTGATTTATGCGGCGGGGATGGTATTATCGTCGTTTGCGGTGACGCCCACGGGGCATCAGCTTTATGCGATATTGGTTGGGTTCGGGGTTGCGGGGACTGGTTTTGGTGTGATCTTGGCCGTCGTAGGTCGCGCCAGTTCTGATGAAAATAGATCAATGTCTTTGGCCATCGCAACTGCAGCAGGTAGCGCAGGGCAGGTGGTCGGAGCACCTTTTGCCGAATATCTCTTGGGTATCATGTCATGGCAAAGCGTGTTTGTCGTTTTTGCATGTCTGATCTTGGGTGTTTTGTTCATGTTGCCCTTTATGCGTGCCCCCCAAGTGGCCAGCCGCCAACAGCTGGATGAAAGTCTGGGTCACATTCTAAAGCGGGCTTTTCGGGATCCAACCTATGGGATGATCTTTTTGGGCTTTTTTAGCTGCGGGTATCAATTGGCGTTTATCACGGCGCATTTTCCGGCTTTTGTGACCGAAATGTGCGGCGCCATTATGCCTGACGGTGTCCTCGACAGCATCGGCGTCTCGACTACATCGGCGCTGGGTGCATTGGCAATTTCATTGATCGGGCTTGCCAATATTGCGGGCACACTTGCCGCGGGATATTTTGGCAAACGATACAGTAAGAAATACCTGTTATCGGGCATTTATCTGGGTCGAACCGTGATTGCCGCTTGGTTCATCGCGGTGCCGATGACGCCGACAACCGTGTTGATCTTTTCGGTCCTTATGGGGGCGTTGTGGTTGGCGACTGTTCCCCTTACCAGTGGATTGATCGCCCATATCTACGGCTTGCGATACATGGGGACGCTGTATGGGATCGTGTTCTTTTCACACCAACTGGGAAGCTTTATGGGCGTCTGGTTGGGTGGCAAAATGTTTGACATCTATGGCAGCTACACGGTCGTGTGGTGGATTGGCGTTGGCGTCGGCGCGTTTAGTGCCTTGATCCATCTGCCGGTGCGTGAACGCGCGCTGGCCACCGCCTAAATCGGATCACACACGATAGGCCAAGCGTACGCCGCCCCAATGTTGATCATGCACATAAATTGGCGCCGAGAGGTCCTTCATCAACGCGAATTGTCCGTTGCCCATATCGCGGCGGTAGGCTTGCAATAAAAAGTCATCGGTGTTTTGACCCGCGGCGAGGCCAACACGATCATCAAAGATCCGGCGGTTGCGTGCATTAGCGGCGTTCCAATCTGGATCATCTGGGCGCTGGGGGTGTGAAAACTTAAGGTTATGGGTTGGCAAATACCCGTTCACATCCACGGCCGCGCAAAATACGACACGATCAGACAATTCTAAAACAGGCTCTTGGATCTCTGGTAAGACCTTGTCCACGAACGAGGTATAGCGGGTTTCATACTGTACGGGATTTGTTCCGTGAATTTCTGTATACGTCTGATCAAATAGATCTTGGCGATCCAGATACCCCTTCTTCACGCCGTCCTCAAAGGCCGAACCAATCGCGCGCGCAATCTTTTTGACGTGATTGATAAAGAGGGTGTCATCTGTCGCAACACCCAGCTTGACGGATGTACCTGTCATCTGTTCTGAGATGCGGCGCAGATCATCCAAGGAAAAGGCGGCCTCTTTGATCAGCTCAACTGACTCTGAAATACCACCGGATAAGACGGCGACCTCTTGGCTGATGGTTTCCACAGCCACCGAGATTTCTTTGTTTTCCAAGCTGATTGCGTTCTGGTTCTGCGTCACGATTGACAGGATCTCGGGCACATTGTGGATTTGCTCTTCGATACCTTGGGCGTCGGTTCCCAGTTCATTCGCAACCGATACCGAAAGGGTGGCGTTTTTAACCAAAGCCGCAATTTCATGCGTCAGATCTTCGAGCGAATTGTTGATCTCTACCGTCGATGTCGCGGTGAATTCAGACAGGGATTTGAATTCACTGGCCACCACACGAAAGCCCAATCCGCTTTCGCCTGCGCGCGCAGCTTCGACAGCTGCGTTCAGCGACAAGAGCGATGCACGCTGTGCAATCGTGTCAATTTCATTCGAGATTTTTTGCACCGCCGCCAGTTTTTGCTGAACAGATGCCAGGCGATTTCCAATTTCAAGCACGTCAGTGGTTAACAGGTTCGCCTTGTGCAAGATTTGACCAAATTTTTGGGTGCTTTCGCGTGCGGTGATTTCGGCCTTGGATGCAATGTCCCGGCTTTCGTTGCTTTTGGCGATTGTGTTATGACTTTGGCTTGCGATTTCTGCGATATGCGATGAAATCGTTTCTAATGTGGCCGCTTGCTTGGTTAATGTATTGCTGGTGTCCTCCACATGGCCTGAAACACCTGCCAAAGATACGCTCATCGTTCCGATTTGTTGTGCGATGGTTTGGGCCGTTTGTAACGTCTCATTTGGTAATCGTAATTTAGGAAATTTCATCAAGCGCCCTTATCGTTCTATTCCCTATCTAGAACGACAGATGATGCTGAAATTTCAGAGAGGTGCGGCGATTTAGCGTGTTTTTGCGCTAAACAGGGCGAATTAATTTTTTATCCAAAACGCGCAAGACGGTACGCAGATCATGACCACGTTTTAGAATGCGGCCATCCATTCCGATCACGCTGTATTCGCCTTGGCGATTGCGCAATTTGGGATGTTTTTCAATTCGATAAATAGGTTGTTCCGCGGTCCGGCGAAACACGGAAAACACCGCGCAGTCTCTCAGTGCGGAAATGCCATAATCGCGCCACTCTCCTGCCGCGACCATACGCCCATACAGCGCCAAAATAAGGTTCAGCTCCTGTCGGTGGAACATCACGCTGACAGGTGCGGACGCATTGGGAAATTGCGAAAACGTGTTCATTCTATAACAGTCGCGCTGTTTGAAACGAAAATCAATACAATAAAAAACGCCCCGAACGGGTCGGGGCGTGATTAGTTAATTTTACGTGGATTAGTCGTCCAGATTTTCTGGCAAGACCAAGTTCAAGATGATCGCCAAAGCCGCCGATGGCAGCAAGCCCGATGTCAACAAAATCTTAGCTGTTGCTGGTAAATGCTGCAGCGCAGAAGGTTCCAGTTGCAGGCCCAGACCGATCGACAGTGAGATCGCAAAGATCACCATGTTGCGACGGTTCCAGTTCACGTCGGACAGCATGTTCACACCAGAGGCGCAGACCATGCCGAACATCACGATCACACCACCGCCCAAAACGTTGATTGGCACTGTGTTGATCATCGCGCCGATTTTCGGAACAAAACCACAGATGATCAGGAAAATCGCGCCAATGGTTACAACGTGGCGGCTCATTACACCTGTCATGGCGACAAGGCCGACGTTTTGGCTAAACGATGTGTTGGGTAGACCACCAAAAACGCCCGCAATTGCGGTGCCTAGGCCGTCGGCATAGGTCGCGCCCGAAACTTCTTTGTCGGTCGCTTCGCGGCCTGCGCCCCCTTTGGTGATACCAGATGTGTCACCGACGGTTTCGATCGCGGAAACGATGGCCATGAAACACATGCCAATCACAATGGCGATGTTGAATTCGAACCCGTATTTGAACGGCATCGGCATCGCAAAGATTGCCGCGCGGCCAACGTTGCCTGTGTTGACCTGACCCATCATCATCGCGACCAGATAGCCTGCGATAATACCGATCAACACGGCTGCAACGGACATAAAGCCACGGGTAAAGAATTTGATGGCCAAGGTCACGATCACAACAACCAAGGCAGGCGTCCACATCGCGAGCGATCCAAATTCAGGTTTGCCCATCATTGGTACGCCGCCGGCGGCGTATTGAATGCCAACTTTGACCAGCGCAAGCCCGATCATCAAAACGATCAAACCGGTCACTAAAGGCGGCAAGGCAAAGCGGATGCGGCCAATGAACATACCAAGGATAAAGTGGAAAATACCGCCAAAGACGATACCCGTCATCAATCCCGCCAGACCCGCTGTGCCCAGCCCCGCCACCGCAGGGATCATCACAGGGATAAAGGCAAAAGAGGTCCCTTGCACGATAGGCAGGCGCGCGCCCACAGGGCCCATGCCAATGGTTTGAAACAATGTCGCGATGCCTGCAAACAGCATCGACATTTGGATCATATAGGTCATGTCAGGGAAACCC
>RFZH01000156.1 GCA_009920815.1 Paracoccaceae bacterium | reverse complement strand
GTTTCATGTGCAAATTTTGACAACACCCGCCCATGCTTTGAGGCGACATAAGTGAAAATGGGGATGTTTTCGACCAAGGGTTTGCGAATTAGACCAGGCATGTACACTTCGGCCACTGAAAATTCGTCTATGATGGCGACGCCTAGACCATGGCGCACAAAGCTTACCACTGTTTGGGCAAAACGTCCGCGCATAGCATGACGTGCGGCCACGCCCGCCTGTTCGAACGGTTTTGCTAAAATTGCGCCGTAAGGATCGTTGGGATCAATTCCAATCAGGTTGTGTTTCAGCAGGTCGACAACGCTAATCGTCGGCTCTGTCGCCAAAACGTGGCCTTCGGGCAGAATAGCGACCAACTTACCTTGTGCGATTTCAGCAACGTCAATGGCAGGGTTTTCCAGGGGCGAACTCATGACAACAAATTCCCCGCGTTCCAGCAAAAGATAATCCAGCGTTTCTTCGATCTTTAGGATATTCATATCGATATACAAATCAGGATAGCGGGTACGGATTGTTTTCAATGTACGTGCGGCGATGAATTGCGCGATAGAGGGTGCCGACGCAAACGATAGCCGCACATCTTGGCCCTTTTGCAATGCGCCAACAGCCGACTGCAGGTTTTCAACACCTTTGAACACTTCGCGAATTTGGTCAAAGACGGGACCTGCTTCGACCGATGGAACGAAGATGCCGGCTTTGCGTTCAAAAAGGCGCAATTTTAGGTTTTCTTCGGTATGTTTGACCAATCGGCTTATGCCGGGGGCGGTGACGTTCAACATCTGCGCCGCGCCATTTATGGTGCCGGTCATCATGACCGCACGGATCACTTCGATTTGGCGTAGGGTTAATTCGGCCATGGTGTCCTCATGTTTGCAGGCGCTGGGCAATGGTTCGTAGATGATCGACCAAGACACTGCGAGCAGCGTTTGGAATAGCGTTTTGGGACAGAAATATTCCCACCGGCCCCGCGAGCAGCGCGGACCCTAGGTTAATCGCCGCCACGCTACCTTGTTTGATTTCTTCTTGAACAACCCCGCGCGAGATAAACCATATCATATCCGTGGATTGCACGACCTTGCGCCCAAAGGGCAGGGCGACAGTTTCAAACACCCCTTGTGTATCGCGCAGGCCGATGGATGTAAGGTATCGTTCCACTGTTCCACGAATGACTGCCCCCTTGGGCGGAAGGATCATCGGAAAACGGGCCAATTCCGCGCCTTGGTTTGTTGACGTCAACAATGGATGATCGGGTCGGGTGATCAAAACCACATCCTCGGTATAAAGCTGTTCAAAGGTCAGGCCCGTCAAAATCCCCGCTTCTGGCATACGGCCCACAACCAGATCCAATTGGCCGTCGCGCATTTGATTATACAGCAACCAATTCGGTCCGGTGCGCACGTTCAACCGCGCATGCGGCATGGCGCGGTGAAATTCAATCGCGGCCAAGGGGACCAATTCGGTCGCTGCCGTGGGCAGGACGCCAATGGTCAGCTGAACCGCTGATTGCGCTGCTTGGCCCAGCCGATCATGGGCGCGTGATAATTCGGTCAAAGACGCCGCGGCATGGCTTTGAAAAATGCGGCCCTGTTCGTTCAATCGCAATTCGCGACCGACACGATCAAACAGACGTGTGTTCAATAAGGTTTCAAGCTCTTTCAATGTTTTTGAAACCGCCGGCTGCGTGATGTTCAAATGCGTCGCGGCAAGTGACACGCTTTCGACGCGGGCGACTTCTAAAAAACAACGGATATGACGCAGCCGTAAGGCATTTTCCCAATTCATAACCATATGGTAATGATAAATGCCAAAATTAACAATATTCAAAACCATATTGATATGTAAAAAGGCGACAAAGCAATGAGGTACACAATGACAGACCGATATAACGACGGTATGGCCGTGCGACGGACGGTTTTGGGGGACGCCCATGTGGATCGCGCCACCGCCGCCAAAACAGACTTTGACGCCCCGTTCCAAGATATGATCACCGAAGGCGCGTGGGGGACAGTCTGGAACAGTGACGGTTTAACGCTGCGCGAACGGTCGATGATCACGATTGCGCTTTTGGCGGGCTTGGGCAATGATGGCGAGGTCGCCATGCATGTGCGCGCCACCGCCAACACCGGGGCCACACCGCAAGACATTCGCGAAGCGTTGATGCATGTGGCGATTTACGCGGGTGTGCCGCGCGCCAACCACGCGTTCAAGATCGCAAAAGAAACATACAAAGAAATGGGGATTGACCTATGATCGCTGACACACGCCCCTTGGCCGAATTCTACCAAAGGGATCGGACATTGCATCCGCCCGCCTTTGCACAGAATTATAAAACCTCGGTGCCGCGGTCCCCGAAACAGGCGTTGATTTCAATGGAAAACACAATTTCCGAAATCACAGGCCCGCGGTTCGGGCACACGGATTTGGGGCCATTGGACCACGATCTGCTCAAAAACTTTGCCAAGGATGGCGATCCCGTCGGGGAACGTATCATTGTGCATGGCCGCGTTTTGGATGAAAATGGACGCCCTGTCCCAAATACATTGGTTGAGATTTGGCAGGCCAATGCAGGTGGTCGGTATCGCCACAAAAAAGATATGTATCTTGCGCCGATTGATCCCAATTTCGGCGGCTGTGGCCGCACGATGACGGATGAAAACGGATATTACTTTTTCCGAACTGTAAAACCCGGTGCCTATCCATGGCGCAACTGGGTCAATAACTGGCGTCCCGCGCATATTCACGTGTCGGTCTTTGGTACGGCCTTTGCGCAGCGTTTGATCACACAGATGTATTTCGAAGGCGACCCGTTGATTGCAAAATGTCCCATCGTGAATACGGTTCCCGATGCCGATGCGATTGATCGTTTGATCGCGCCATTGGATATGAATGCGTCCATTCCGCTGGACAGCCTTGCCTATAAATTTGATATCGTCCTGCGTGGACGTCGTTCGACCTTGTTCGAAAACCGCCTTGAGGGGAACTGATATGCCGCAATCATTGGATTACTTGAAAGAAACCGCATCGCAAACAGCGGGTCCATATGTTCATATCGGCTTGGCGCCAGGTGCGGCGGGCTTTCAGATCTTTGATCAAGAATTGGGTCAGGAAATTGCCGGTCCAAATGCCGCTGGCGAACGCATCACCATAAAGGGCCGCGTCATCGATGGCACCGGCGCGCCCGTCAAGGATGTCCTGTTGGAAACATGGCAAGCCAACGCGGCAGGCGTCTATGCCCATGCCGAAGACCCCCGCCATGCACAGGTCGAGGACGGCTTTCGCGGATGGGGCCGCGTCATCACCAATTTTGAAACCGGTGATTTCACGTTTGACACAATCAAACCCGGGTCGGTGCGGGGGCGCAACGGATCGACCCAAGCGCCGCATATCAGCATCTGGATCGTGGCGCGGGGCATCAATGTGGGTTTAAACACACGGATGTATTTCGACGACGAAGACAACAGCGCAGATCCCGTGATCAAACTGATCGAACAACAGCACCGTCGCGAGACGCTGCTTGCAAAACGTCAATCAGATGGGACATATCTGTTTGAAATCTATCTTCAAGGTGACAAGGAAACGGTATTCTTCGATGTCTAATCTGTCTGAAAAACCCTGTATCATCTGTGTGGCCATCACGGGCTCTGTCCCGACCAAAGCAAACAACCCCGCAGTGCCGATTTCGGTGACCGAACAAATCGAAAGCACGCATGAGGCGTTTGAGGCAGGGGCAACCATTTGTCATGCCCATGTGCGCAATGACGATCAAACCCCGTCGTCCGATCCCGAAAAATTCGCGGCACTCAAGGAAGGGTTGTTGAAACATTGCCCCGGCATGATCATCCAGTTTTCAACAGGCGGTCGTTCGGGCGCCGGTCAGGCCCGCGGTGGCATGCTGCCCTTGTCGCCCGATATGGCGTCGCTGTCGGTGGGGTCGAATAACTTTCCCACCCGCGTTTACGAAAATCCACCAGATTTGGTGGATTGGTTGGCGTCCGAAATGCGCACATTTAATGTCAAACCCGAAATCGAGGCGTTCGATTTGTCGCACATTCACCAAGCAGTAAAGATGAACCGCGATGGGCGCATTCTCGGCAGGCTGTATGTGCAATTCGTGATGGGTGTGAAAAACGCCATGCCCGTCGATCGCGATGTGTTTGAGCGGCCTTGGTGAAACGGGTGGTGGACTTGTGTGATAAATACGACCGCCCCGTCGCCACGTGGCAACAGGCGCGCGATATTTTGGACCTTGCGCACCCGACCTAGCGCTTCATCTTTGACCAAATACTCGCGCCGCAGGCTTGGCCCATGAAAATGGGCCAATTCGGGTCTTGCACTTGGGTGAACCCGCCTGTATACGCCCCCTATTGCGCGGCCGGCTGAAGGGCATGCCGAGTCGCGTTTTCCGGACTCTAAACACGTAAGGAGACGAAAATGCCTAAGATGAAGACCAAATCGAGCTGCAAAAAGCGGTTCAAGGTTACGGCAAACGGCCGTATCAAGACGGGCCAAGCTGGCAAACGTCACGGTATGATCAAACGTACCACCAAATTCATCCGCAACGCACGCGGCACCACAGTAATGTCTGCACCTGATGAGAAAATCATCAAGGGCATGATGCCATACGCCCGTTAAGGAGGATTTGAGACATGTCACGCGTAAAAGGGGGTGTTGTCACCCATCGCCGTCACAAAAAAATTATCGACCAAGCAAAAGGGTACTATGGCCGTCGTAAGAACACGTTCAAAGTTGCAGCCCAAGCGGTAGATAAAGCAAATCAATACGCAACTCGCGACCGTCATAACCGCAAGCGTAATTTCCGCAGCCTGTGGATCCAACGCATCAACGCGGGCGTTCGTGCTTATGATGAGGCGCTGACCTACAGCCGCTTTATCAACGGTTTGAACCTGGCAGGTATCGAAGTTGACCGTAAAGTTTTGGCCGATCTGGCGGTTCACGAACCAGCCGCGTTCAACGCAATCGTTGACCAAGCCAAAGCAGCGCTCGCATAAGCGATCTGCAAACTTACACGAAAAGCCGCGCCCTTTGGCGCGGTTTTTTGTTTGTATCTGTGGTCAACACCAGGGCAGGATACCAAAAATTTCTGCAGCTCAGCTAATTGACCGCGATTTTTTGTCCCCCAACGCCCCCAATCCGCCCCATGCACCTTGTCAATAATGCCAAATATGGTAGCAGAGGTGAAAGTTTTAGGAGGCCGATGATGAACAATCTGCGCGATAAATATATTCAGGCGATTGCCAATGCGAACGACGAAGCCACGTTGGAAGATGTGCGTTTGGCTGCCGTCGGCAAAAAGGGTGAAGTCAGCCTTGCCATGCGCGAATTGGGCAAAATGTCTCCCGAGGAACGTCAAACCGCGGGGCCTGCGTTAAACGCGTTGAAAGACGAAATCAACAGCGCGCTGGCGGCGAAAAAATCCGCGCTTGCCGATGCGGCGTTGAACGAACGGTTGCGGTCGGAATGGTTGGACGTGACATTGCCCACGCGCCCCACGCGCCAAGGCACCATTCACCCAATCAG
>RFZH01000155.1 GCA_009920815.1 Paracoccaceae bacterium | reverse complement strand
TATTGTTCAAAATGACACATCAAATGACTGGGTTTGGATCAAATTTCAAAGCCTTGGAAAAGATTTCTAAGCCATAGATATTTATGTCATAGGTGAACAAAGTTCGATTAACACACCATCTGGCGCACGAATGTAAGATACCAATTGCCCCCATGGCTTTTGCTGCGGTGCTGAAATTTCGAGAGCACCAAACCCTAAGGCCGTTGCATGTGCGTCATGCACATCGGTAGTGACAAGCGCAATTTCCATTCCAACTGGCTTGGCCCCATTCGCGCGAACATATCCGTCCGGAAAATGATCATCGGCCATCGAAAACCGAGCAAATGCCAGAACCGTTTGTCCGGTCTCTAATTCGCCATAGCTTTCCGAAGGGTGTAGAAATCGGCGCTGCAGACCAAACGATTTTTCAAAAAAATCAAGTGATTTGCAGACATCTTCAACATAAACAATACAATATCCAAATGAAATCATGTCTAAACCTTTTCACAGTCTCATTCATGCTCAGAGGAGCCCTGCCCTGATGTCAAGAAAAATTCAACTTGCACTTGATCTGCCACTGTTCTCTATTAGCGGTACGAGGACAGAAAATGACACTAAGCATTCGCACTTTAGCACAAAGCGATTTTGACCAATGGCGCGACCTTTGGACCGACTATCTAAAGTTTTATGAGACAACTGTTCCAGATGATACATATGCCATTACCTTTGCGCGGCTATTGGACGTAAACCGCAGCAACCAAAACGCATTTGTCGCCGAACAAGATCGCAAATTGATAGGTTTGGTTCATTATATCTATCACCCTCATAATTGGCGACCTGAGGACGTTTGTTATCTTCAAGACCTTTATGCTGCGCCAAAAGCGCGCGGAACGGGGGTTGGGCGCGCGTTGATCGAAGCCGTGTATCAGGCAGCTGATTCAAATGGCACTCCAACGGTGTATTGGCTAACCCAAGATTTCAACACAGCGGCGCGCACTCTCTATGATCGCATCGCGACAGTGACACCCTTTATAAAATACAACAGGTAAAACCCTATGACACCACATATCAATGCAAAGCTAGACGACATAGCCGAAACCGTACTTATGCCGGGGGACCCAAGGCGCGCCAAATGGGCGGCTGAGAATTTTCTGACCAACCCGCGCTTGGTCAACGAGGTCCGCGGCATGTTTGGATTTACAGGCACATACAAAGGCAAACCTGTCACGATCCACGGGTCAGGCATGGGCATGCCCTCATTATCAATTTACGCAAACGAGTTGATCACAGTTTATGGCGCAAAGACTTTGATCAGAATAGGATCATGCGGCGCAATGCAGCATCACGTAAACGTCCGCGACGTTGTGATTGCAATGACAGCGACCACAATGTCGACCCCTTCGCGGGGAATTATGCGCGATCTTAATTTTGCCCCCTGTGCCGATTACAACCTATTAGAACAGGCCGTGAAAGCGGCAAGGCGTAAAGGGACACCCACACATGTGGGTGGAATATATTCGTCAGATGTCTTTTATGACGAGCGGCCAGATCTGACCGAGACGATGACTCGGCATGGTATTTTGGGTGTAGAAATGGAGGCTGCCGAGCTCTATCTCGTGGCGGCACGTCACGGTGCAAAAGCCTTGGCGATTTGCACAGTCTCTGACCATTTAATAACGCATGAAGCCTTGCCGCCAGAAGATCGCGAACAGTCATTTGGCGATATGGTCGAAATTGCTTTATCCGCCGCATTTGGAGAGGAATGACAAAAGGGCTTTGCCCTCTTCTGCGATGCAGAATTCACCCAGGATATTTGTAGACAGAAAATGTAGACGATTGATTTTTATTTGGTTGTGAAATGTGCTGAACTGAGCACAACGATCAGATAAACAACAACCCGACGAGAAAAAAATGAAACATCTTGCTAAACGTCCTTGGGTGCCACTGCATGCCGAACAGTATATCCAACAACTTGCGCAAGACACGTCTGTGCAGTCAAGCGAAGAACTCTATAAACGTATCGCGCATTTGGCAGATCAAAACCGCACAATCCACGAGCGCGAATGCTTTAATTTGAACCCGGCCACAAACGTCATGAACCCAAAGGCCGAAGCTTTACTTGCAAGCGGCATGGGCACACGCCCATCCCTTGGGTATCCCGGCGATAAATATGAAATGGGACTTGAGGCGATTGAAGAAATTGAAGTCATCGCTGCCGAATTGGCTGCTGAAATTTTTGATGCAAAATATGCAGAAATACGCGTTGCGTCTGGGGCGATTGCAAACCTTTACGCATTCATGGCGCTGTGTAAACCAGGGGATCATATTATAGTGCCCCCTGCGACCGTTGGCGGGCATGTGACACATCATCTGGATGGATGTGCGGGCTTGTACGGCTTGGTATCGCATGCTGCACCGGTCGACACGGACGGATACACCATTGACATCGACGGGTTGCGCGATTTGGCACAGACAGTAAAGCCAAAGGTCATAACAATTGGCGGAAGCCTGAATTTGTTACCCCATCCAATCAAAGATATTCGCGCCATCGCGGACGACGTGGGTTCAGCAGTTTTATTTGATGCCGCGCATCAATGCGGTATCATTGCGGGTGGTGTTTGGGAAAACCCGCTTGTGCTAGGTGCCGATGTGATGACAATGAGCACCTATAAATCGCTAGGTGGCCCCCCATCTGGTTTGATCGTCACAAATAATGAAGGTTTGGCCGAGCGTTTAGACAAAATCGCATTTCCGGGCATGACCGCCAATTTTGACGCGTCCAAGTCAGCCGCGCTTGCAGTGTCCCTATTGGACTGGCGCGATCATGGAAAAGCTTATGCACAAAGGATGATAGAGCTATCTATAAGCCTTGCAAAGGCGCTGATGGACTTGGACATTGATGTTTTTCAAACTGCCAAGGGGCCAACAGCATCCCACCAATTCGCAATAATTGCAGCCCCCTTTGGCGGCGGGCAAGCGGCCTCAAAGACATTGCGCAAAGGTGGATTTTTGGCCTGCGGCATTGGCCTCCCGATAGCAGAGATATCGGGTGATCAAGATGTTGCAGATTGGCGCAAAAGCTTCAACACTTTGCACTTTATGAATCAAAGCTGATTAACGGCCATGGCTACGGTCATAACCATTTATCTGTGGTGGTTCCCAACCCGCCAAACGATCGCTGCGCGGTTGATAAATCTCAACGACCAGCGGATAGCATGCTGCAGCGTTTGAGGAATGCTCAGCGGAACAATCTCCTCCCGGGCAGGCGGATAGTGCACCCAGCAAATCTATTTCAGCAAAAAATTCAATGTAATCGCCCGGACGCACTGGGCTTGCTTTCATAAAGTATTGCCCAGTGTCGCGCGTGAAACCTGTGCACATAAAAACGTTTAATACGTCGTGAACATGTGTTTCCGCTTCTGCCAAGGACAAATCAGTCGCATCGGCCAACGCGCGTGTTAAATTTGAATGACAACAGTGATGATATTGACTGCCTGACAAAAGATTGCCCGTATATGGATCGCACCGCGTCCCAATCACATCATGAACTGATCCGCCAAAGGCATCCATTCCGTACCACCCCAAAGTGTCTTTGGTGATCGTCGCCATAGGACGCAAAAAGGGGAAACTTGACCAAAGCCTCTCCCCCTCGGTCACGTGGGTTCCGTGCAATGCACGTGTTTTGCCCGAATAAAAACGTTCAGACAAATCATGCGCGTTCCACAGGTTTAAATCCCCAACCTGAGGACCATCCACACTCATGATCCGAAAAAACTGACCTGCATCCACACGAAAGCTTGCCGCGTCCCTCGGGTCTGCAACAACGCGTGTCACCAATTCTGCTCCGTCTCTTGCAGACAAATAAAACGAACGATCAAAGGGTGGCAAAGTGTCATTCGGGTAACAAATCACAGGGCGCCCCGCCCGTCTTTCATCCGCATCACTTGGCTGATCAGACATCATGTATTCCACTCCAGTTTTTTAAAGACTTTGGGTTCAATAGACAGCATTGTCCAGCACCCATAACGACAAATTCTTTAGCCATAGAAAACGGGTTGATCACCACCTGATACAATATCAACAACACTCAAACGACCGCATGGCGCGGTTTGAACAAATTAAAACAATAAAAAGCACTCAAATGAACCCTGTAAAACACGCATACCCAATCATTTTCTGTCCCCAAATATCCTGGGGTTTGGGGCAACGCCCCAAATGAAAACGCGGCGGGAATACCGCCGCGTTTGTCGGGTCACGTCAGTGATCCGACAAATTTACACCGTGCGCTCCACCATCATCTTTTTGATTTCGGCAATGGCTTTTGCTGGGTTCAAACCCTTGGGACAGGTCTTTGCACAGTTCATAATGGTGTGACAACGGTACAGCTTGAAAGGATCTTCCAATTCATCCAAACGCTCACCTGTCGCCTCGTCACGGCTGTCAATGATCCAGCGATAAGCGTGCAGCAACGCTGCTGGGCCAAGATAACGATCACCGTTCCACCAATAAGATGGGCAAGACGTCGAACAGGATGCACACATCACACATTCATACAAACCATCCAATTTCTTGCGATCTTCAATGGATTGCTTCCATTCTTTCGCAGGACGGTTGGTTTTGGTTTCCAACCATGGCATGATAGACGCATGCTGCGCATAGAAGTGCGTTAAATCGGGGATAAGATCCTTGACGACTGGCATATGTGGCAAAGGATAGATTTTTACATCGCCTTTGATTTCGTCCATACCGTAAATACAGGCAAGGGTGTTGATCCCATCAATATTCATCGCGCAGGATCCACAGATGCCCTCGCGACAAGAACGACGGAACGTAAGCGTAGGATCAATCTCGTTTTTGATCTTAATCAAAGCATCCAATACCATCGGGCCACAGCTGTCCATGTCCACAAAATAGGTGTCAACACGGGGGTTATCACCGTCATCGGGTGACCAGCGGTAAATTTGAAACTTTCGCAGGTTATTTGCACCCGTAGGTTTTGGCCATGTTTTACCCGTCTTGACCCGGGAATTTTTTGGTAACGTTAGCTCTACCATTTCAAGTGTCCTTTCTCCTCAGGAACGTCTCTATACTATCTGGGACAATAATCTGAGCCGCCGACCATAATGGCCGAGTTGCCCGTGCAGATTGTCGCGGTCGGTGTTGTACTTATGTCCGCTCGCGCGGACGGTTGGTTTAATGTCGGTGCAACTGAAATTGATTCACTCGTCTTAGGGATACCCGCCGTAAGAGGGGCACCTGTGTCCCGCAGACATTGACGATACGCGTTCGCAACCACACTTTCGGATGCGCCCTTTACCAAAGCTTTGGCAAGACCTCCCAAGAGACCCCCACCCTGCGCCCCGGGCTGACGGCGCCGCGCCGCATAGTCGGCGGTCTTTGCATGATACACAGCATCGCAATCTCGCGTTGTTTTGGGAACAAATGCGGCGCCACCACGCGCCGCTTTGCGCGCAACAGCGCAAGAATTGACGCGATCAACCACATCAGGAGAGATAGATCTTGAATACTCCATGAAAAAGCTGTCGGGAAAGGCTGACAGCAAGCTTTTTGCCGCGCCCTT
>RFZH01000154.1 GCA_009920815.1 Paracoccaceae bacterium | reverse complement strand
CCGATGATTTGGTAGACGTAAAACGTTGAAAAAACATAACTGGTTTCTGTAAATCTTATTTCGGATTTAGGAATTAATGATTGCAACCCTATGCTGAACAGCAGCAACAAACATCATGGTAATGTGTAAAAATGCTTGCATAATTTCTCGATAGTAATTGGCGTCTGTGTCTTTTTCGGTGGGTCCTATTATTAAATTGGTTAACATGCCCGCTCCATCAAGATCCTTCAATTTTGAACTTTCCCGCAACAAATGCTTGATGTGAAAATCAGAAAAATGAATCGCGCCAGAAGTCGTCTTATAAACTTTTGGAAGCCAATCGGCTAACGGATTAATTTGCTTTATAAGCCATTGATCCGTGGCTTTTTCCTTTGCACCGCGGAATTTCATATCTCTAATTCTTCGCCCATCAAAAACTTCCTTTGCGATTTGTTCCGCGCTCATTCCTTCAGTTTCATCTGCCCAGTACAATACGTAAGTCCTAGCCAAAGTGTCTAAATTTAGTCGAATAAGAGTCAAGGCAACTTGACCATTACAACCTTCAACCGCCTGTTTAAAAGCCATACTGAGCGACAAAGTTCTCCTAATCGCGGCACAGATAAATAGTTTCTGAAATTCATTTTTGCCGGCACAGGGATGTATTCGATTTAGAACACCATATAGGTCTTCACAGGCACGTTCGTGCTGAACAAAGTCACCGAAAACCTCGTTCTGTTGCTCGTAATTCATAAAGACACTCCAAATGAACTATTTTATTCAATTTTTTAGAAAAAGGACAAATTGGCCATTAATTACTAAGCTAACATAAGACACAAAACTTAGAATAAAAACAAGCGTCGTCATTGAGTGAAATTTCCCAGCAGATTTTAATAAGATCAAATTTCAAATTTTCCAATGACTACTAAATTATTGATGTTTTGCAAAAACCTAAAAGGTCCGTACTTTCACGAGGCGTCATTAATTAATTAGTTTTTTTGAGTTTGGTCCCTCCCTTTATCAACTCTTTAGTAAATCAATAATTTTCCAAATTCTGCATTTTCCCTCTTGCATACGGTGCAATTAATTTCTAATACCCGCCCATATAAAGGACGCGGGCGTAGCTCAGGGGTAGAGCATAACCTTGCCAAGGTTAGGGTCGTGAGTTCGAATCTCATCGCCCGCTCCAAAAAACAAAAAGCCAGGCTCCGGTCTGGCTTTTGTCTTTTCAGGCGTTTGATCTTTCATATCTTGCATCCTGCCAACAAATCCGATTGCATGCACGCAATTACGAAACATGGGGTTCAAACGTGCAAGCAGATTTTGTGATCATCGGGGGCGGTTCGGCGGGCTGTGTTTTGGCAAATCGTTTGTCTGAAAATCCCGCACACTCGGTCATTTTGATCGAAGCGGGCGGCCAAGATCGCAACCCATTGATCCATATCCCTGCGGGTTATATCAAGACCATGGTGAACCCGTCGATCAACTGGATGTTCAAATCTGAACCCGAACCAAACACCGCAGGTCGCGCAATTGATTTTCCACGTGGCAAAGTCTTGGGCGGATCATCGGCCATCAACGCCATGCTGTACGTGCGCGGTCAAAAAGCCGATTATGACACATGGGCACAACGCGGCAATCGCGGTTGGTCTTATGCCGATGTCCTGCCCTATTTCAAACGTGCCGAAGATTGCCGTTTGGATGCGCCTCATGACGCCACGGACACCTATCACGGACGCGGTGGGCCGCTGACAGTATCGAACATTCGTTCCACCTATCCCGCGTTGGATATGGTGATCGAGGCGGCGAAAACCCGCGGCTATCCGCACAACCGCGATTACAACGGCGCCGAACAGGACGGGTTTTCCTATTACCAAGTGACCCAGAAAAACGGCATTCGCCATTCTGCGCGGCGTGCCTATCTTAGCCCGATCAGGTCCCGCAAAAACCTGATGATCTTGACCAACACGCGCGCGCTGCGTTTAATCAACGACGGCAAGCGGATCACAGGGGTGGACTGTGACCAGCGCGGCAAACGCGTGACGATCAGCGCAACACGTGAAACGATCCTCAGCGCGGGCGCGATCCAATCGCCGCAAATCTTGGAACTGTCGGGGATTGGCCAATCCGACCGGCTACGGGCGATGGGGATCGAACCTCTGCATCACCTCAACGGCGTCGGAGAAAACATGGCCGATCATTACATTTCCCGCATCTCGTGGAAATTAAAGACCAACATTTCAATCAACCACCTATCGCGCGGACCGCGTTTGGTGGGCGAGATCATTAAATTCCTGACCACACGGCGCGGTGCGCTAAGCTTACCTGCCGGCATATTGGGTGGGTTTGTGCGATCACGTGACGGGTTGGTCGGGCCTGACATTCAATATCACATCGCCAATGCGACCTTTGCCAATCCTGCAAAACGCATTTTCGATACCTTTCCCGGCATGACCTTTGGCCCGTGCCAGCTGCGCCCCGAAAGCGTGGGACATGTCCATATTGCGTCACCTGATCCGATGGCGCCCCCCAAGATTGTGACCAATTATCTGGACGCCGAAATCGACCAACAGGTGCATATCGCAGGGCTGCGTATTGCGCGCGACATCATGGCCAGCGCCCCCATCGCCCAACATGTCGATTGCGAAATCAGGCCCGGTATTGAAAATATCAGCGATGATGAGTTGCTGAGATATGCGCGTGAAACGGGCGTGACCCTGTACCATCCTGTGTCCACCTGCCGCATGGGTCCAGATGCCGCCACGGGTGACGTGGTTGATCATCAATTACGTGTCCACGGATTGGAGGGTTTGCGCGTTGTCGATGCGTCGGTTATGCCCACTTTGGTATCGGGCAATACAAATGCCCCCACCATCATGATCGCAGAAAAAGCGGCAGACCTGATTTTAGGCCGCACGCCGTTGACCAATGCGTAACACTAAGCAGAATATTTCCGTTCCATCCTATGATGACTGTCCTTTTTGCGATATTAGGGTAGAACGAACCCAAGCGGTTGAACGGAGCATATTTTGAATACATTTAATGTTGTCATTGTCGGACAAGCTGGCCGTTTACAATACGAAGCATTATTATTCGCTTTGTCCTTTCGGGCAACCAATCCAACTTTCCAAGGCAAACTCTACATCGCGGAACCTGCTGCGAACGATCGTTGGCACTTTGATCCACGGATTCCTGATGGCCCATTACGCGATATGCTGCACGAGCAAGGCGTTATATTTTTACCGTTTGAAAACAAAGTGAAAACAAAGTATTTGGCGAATATTATCCAAACGCGAATAAGATCGAATGCCTAACAGCTTTGCCCAAGGACGAGCCGTTTGTATTCTTTGACACTGACACGCTGATTACGGGCGATATTGCCAGCGTTCCGTTTGACTTTGACCGCTCAAGCGCATCGTTAAACGTCACCGGCACATGGCCAGAAATCGAACTATATGGGCCTGGATACACAGAAATTTGGCATTCGATCTATGACCTTTTGGGGGTCGATTTCACAGCCAGCTTAGACCTTTCGCAACCTGACGAATATTGGCGCCGCTATTCCTATTTCAACGCGGGCTTTTTCTATTACAAATGCCCCCACGCATTTGGAAAACGATATTTAGAGTTTGCGACCACGATCCGCGACACGCCGCCCAAAGCGATCGAATGCCAAACGCTATATCCATGGCTTGACCAGATTGCCCTTCCGCTCGTGCTTCAAAGCTTTGGTGGCGGGCGTGATGCCCTTCCGCAGGGGTATTTGGATGGTAAAATCAGCACGCATTACAGATATCTCGCGCTATTTTTCGCCACTGCGCCTGACGAAAAAATCGAATTTTTAATGTCTCTTGTGGGCGACAATAAGGTCAAAAAGATCTTGAAAGACTATGAGCCATTCAAAAAATTCATCTTTCAAAACGCCGGTAAAAAAGCGCGTAAGCTGTTTGATCAGACTGCTCTGCCCGCGTCAGAACGAATGATCCGCAAGCGGCTTAAAAATCACAAGCTGTGGTTTCGGTGATCGATGACGCGACGCGCTGAAACGGATCTCTATCCTGCAATCAAAGCATTTTGGGAGGAGCGCGGCTATGAGGTCAAAGCCGAAATCGCAAGCGCCGATGTCGTAGCTGTTCGGCCAAATGATGATCCGGTTGTGACCGAATTAAAGCTGGGGTTTTCCCTGACGTTGTTGCAACAGGCCATCGCACGGCAGGCGGCAACGCGCCATGTCTATGTCGCCGTTCCCAAATGGTCTGGCCGGTCGGGATGGCGTGCATTCAAGGGTAATTTAGGGTTGTGCCGACGTTTAGAGCTGGGCGTTTTGGTCGTGGATTTTTCCGATGGCTCAGTCAAAGAATATGCCACACCAAAACCATTTGAACGTCGCATAAACACAAAACGATCCAAGCGGTTGAAATCCGATTTTGATCGCAGAATTGGCGACCCCAATATGGGTGGTTCTCAACCCCAAAACATTTTGACCAACCACCGACAACGCGCCGAAATTTGTGCGGCCTATCTGTTGCAGCATGGCCCAAGCCAAGGGGCACAGGTTGCCAAACAGACCAATATTCCCGAAGCAACCCGCATCATGCGCGACAATTATTACGGCTGGTTCGAACGTGTGACCCGCGGCACATATGCGTTGACGCCCACAGGACATGCAGCCGCGTCCAAGGTATGATTTTCCCGTTGTCCCCATGCAAAACCTAAACTAACCTGACATCAGTTATACCTACAGGAGCATTCACATGAGCAACGGACCCACTTACGGTTTCGACACTTTGCAAATTCACGCAGGCGCCCGCCCTGATCCCGCAACAGGCGCGCGTCAAACACCTATTTACCAAACCACCGCATATGTTTTCCGCGACGCCGATCACGCGGCCGCCTTGTTCAATTTGCAAGAGGTCGGGTATATTTATTCCCGCCTGACAAACCCAACCGTTGCCGTGCTGCAAGAACGCATTGCCACACTCGAAGGTGGCGTTGGTGCGGTCTGTTGTTCATCGGGTCACGCGGCACAGATTATGGCATTGTTCCCGTTGATGGCCCCTGGCCGCAACATCGTGGCTTCTTCGCGCTTGTACGGTGGAACAATCACGCAGTTTAGCCAAACGATTAAACGATTTGGTTGGTCCGCCAAGTTTGTTGATTTCGACGATTTAGACGCAGTAAAGGCTGCGATAGATGACGATACCCGCGCGGTATTTTGTGAATCCATCGCAAACCCGGGTGGCTATATCACCGATTTGGATGCGATTTCGGCCATCTCCGATGCCGCAGGTATCCCGTTAATCGTGGACAACACATCCGCGACGCCATACTTGTGCCGCCCGATCGAACATGGCGCGACACTGGTTGTACATTCCACCACCAAATACATGACTGGCAACGGCACGGTCACGGGTGGCTGTGTGGTCGATAGCGGCAAATTCGATTGGTCCGCATCTGATAAATTCCCATCCCTATCTGCGCCAGAACCTGCCTATCACGGATTAAAATTCCACGAAACATTTGGCTCGTTGGCATTTACCTTTCATGGCATCGCGATTGGATTGCGCGATTTGGGCATGACCATGAACCCACAAGCGGCACATTACACATTGATGGGCATCGAAACGCTGTCGTTGCGGATGCAACGCCATGTTG